>JACRMK010000094.1 GCA_016235055.1 Chloroflexota bacterium
AGGCGCTTGTCACGCAAGCTGGCCCGCCGAAAAAGTGGCGCTGCCCTCCCCCCGACCCCCTCCCAACTTCGTTGGGAGGGGGCGAGATTCTTAGGGGAGGTGCGCGGCGGCTGCGCCGCCGCGCACCTCCCCGTTAGCTTTGCCCCTGCTCCGCCGCGCGCGCGGGGGAGCAGGGGCAGGGGATGAGGGGGCATATTGGCAGCCGACTCCAAAATGAGAATTGCTGCGCCCACTCTGACCGACGCTACGCGTTTGCCATTTGCCCATCGTTAAGCGTACAATCCGCCTGTATCCGCCCCCATACACACCCGACAGGAGACCGTATGACTACCCATGACTTGACGGGTATCATCCCGCCGATGACGACTGCGTTTGACACAAGGGAGAACATCGACACCGGAGCGGTGACCGCGCAGGTGCAGTTCCTGGCCAGCGCGGGCGTGAATGGCATCTGCGCCGGCGGCAGCATCGGCGAAGGCTACACGCTCGAAGCGCGCGAACTCGAAACGCTCTGGACGACTGTCGCGCGCGCCGCCAGCCCGCGGCCGCTGGTCGCCGGCATCATCGTCAACAGCACGAAGCAGGCGATCGAGCGTTGCCGCATCGCCAAAGGCGCCGGCGCCGGCGCGCTGCAGGTGACGCCCCCGCACTACCTGTTCAAGCCGGACGACGAAGCATGCCTGGCGCACTTCCGCGATATCGCCGAAGCGACCGACCTGCCGGTGCTGATCTACAACGTGATCCCGTGGTGCTACCTGTCGGCTGCGCTGATGATCCGCATCATGCGCGAGGTGCCGGGCGTGCTCGGCGTCAAGCAAAGCAATAGCGATATGAAGGCCGTGGCCGACCTGCTGATGGACCTGCCGCCCGGCAAGATCGTGCACTCGGCGATCGACGCATTGCTCTACCCGACCTTCGCGCTCGGCGCGCACGGTTCGATTGCGGCCGTGCCGTCGGCTGTCCCGTTTGAGACGGTGGCGATGTGGAACGCGGTGCAGAAGAAAGACTACGCGACCGCCGAACGACTGACATGGCCGATCCTGCGGTTATGGAACACGATCGCGGGCGACCTGCTGCCGTCGGGCGTCAAGTACGTGCAGTCGCTGCAAGGCGTACCGAGCGGCTATCCGCGCCGGCCGATGCGCGACCTCAGCGACGATCAGAAGTCCCGCGTCCGCGAGGCGTTCGCCGCGCTGAAAGCAGTCTAGCGATCCGCGAATCACGCGCATAGACGCCAATTGCATCGTCGAGTGTTCAGCGCGCGAAGCCGGAAGGGCTTGTCCTTCCGGCTTCGCCGTTTTCACCGTCCAGGCTCAAGGTCAACTAAACCCCGGTCGATGTGCGTTCTGCTGCATGACCCAAGGCTTCGATTGCGGTGCTCGCTCGCTTGACAGCCGTCCGACTGTCGATTACACTTCGGGTATTCACACTTTGAGTAATCAATCCCTGTCATGAGTCGCACCACCCGCGCCCCGCTCGCGATGGAGCATGCCCTGCTCGGCTTTCTGCGCCGGCGCCCGATGCACGGCTACGAGCTCTATCAGCAGCTGTGCGACCCGCACGGGCTGTGGCTCATCTGGCGCATCAAGCAGAGCCAGCTCTACGCCCTGCTCGCCAAGCTCGAATCCGAGGGACTGGTCAGCGCGACGCTTCAGACGCAGGAGACGCGCCCGCCCCGCCGGGTCTTCCGGCTGACGCGCGCCGGCCGCGACCGCTTCCTCACCTGGGTGCGCTCGCCGGTGCCGCACGGCCGCGACCTGCGCCAGGACTTCCTCGCCAAGCTGTATTTCGCCGCGCGCGAAGGCGCCGGGGCGGCCGCCGCACTTGTCGCAGTACAGCAAGCGGAATGTCGCGCGTGGCTGGACGAGCGACGCACCGGTTCGCCTGCCGATGGTGCGCCATTCGAGGCGCTCGTCAAAAACTTCCGGCTTCATCAGATCGAAGCGATGCTGGCCTGGCTCGACACGGGCACGCCCGCACTGATCGCGGCGGCCGCGGACAGTTGAGAAGCGCATGACGACCCTGAGCGACTGGCTGGCTGCGCCCGCGCGCGGCGACGACCTGGCCGCACGGCGCGCCGTGCATGCCCCGTTGTGGCTGGCGGCCGTGCCGTTCCTGCTGTTCATCACGCTGCCGGTCGCCGCGCTGCTGCTGAGCACCTCGCCGGGCGGCGCATGGGAGAACCTGCAGCGGCCGGACGTTGCATTGGCCGTGCGCCTGAGCATCGGCACCAGCCTGACGGCCACCCTGCTGTCGATCGCCTTCGGTACGCCGGTCGCCATGCTGATGGCCTGGCGCACCTTCCCGCTCAAGCGCGTGCTCGACACGTTCATCGACCTGCCAACCGTGCTGCCCCCGGCGGTCGCGGGCGTCGCGCTGCTGCTCGCGTTCGGGCGGCGCGGTCTGCTCGGTTCCACGCTCGACACGCTCGGCATCGATATCGCCTTCACGACTGCAGCCGTGATCATCGCGCAGACGTTCATCGCATCGCCGTTTTACGTTAAATCGGCCATCGTCGGCTTCGCGTCGATCGAGCGCGAGATGCTGGAAGCTGCCGCGCTCGACGGCGCCGATCGCTGGCAGTTGTTTCGCTTCGTGCTGGCGCCGCTGGCGTGGACGGCGTTGGCCGGCGGCGCGGTGCTCACCTTTGCGCGCGCGCTCGGCGAGTTCGGCGCGACCATCATCTTCGCCGGCAACTTCCCCGGCCGCACACAGACGATGCCACTGGCGATCTATCTCGGTTTTGAGCTTCACCTCGACGTCGCGCTGACGCTTTCCTTGATTCTGGTCAGCTTCGCGTTTGCCGCCCTGATCATCATCAAGACTTTCCTGCGGCAGTCATAGGCCGCCCGGCGTCGGCGCCGTCGCGGCTGTGTTATACTGTCATGGCGGATCGGTGGACGTGCCGCCAGGACGCGAGGGGGGGGGAGACGACATGATTGACGCCATTCAGAGCCGGCTCCGGCAAGCGGTGGCGCCACGCGCCATCGACCAGACCGCGCTGGAAAAACGGCGGCTGGCCGCACTGTTCACCATTGCGCTGTTCAAGCTGTTCAACTTCTTCGGCGGGGCCTGGGACATTCAGTGGCACGTCGCCATCGGGCGCGACAGCCTCTGGATTCCGCCGCACCTGCTGGTGGTCGTCGCCTTCGTCGGCGGGCTGGCGATCGCGCTCGCCTGGGTTATCTACGAAAGCGAGTTGGCCCGCAGCGGCCAGCGACTGACCGGCGCCTGGCGCTTCGGGACGCTGGAAGCGGCCCCGCCGTTCTGGGGCGTCCTCGTCGCGTATGTCGCCGCCTTGAATGGCGGCGGCTTCGATGAGTTGTGGCACCGCGCCTTCGGCATCGACGCGACGCTCTGGAGCCCGCCGCACCTCTTCATCATGCTCTCGACCATGCTCGTCGACCTGAGCCTGCTGACCGGCATGGCGACGTCGGCGCGGCGGCTCGGTGTGCCGTTCGCGCGCGGAAGCTCCCTGTTCTGGGGTGTCGGCCTGCCGGGCGCGTTCCTGTTCGAGGCGTTCAACTTCCAGATGAGCCAGGCGTTCGTGGAAGGCTACAAAGTGCAGGGCGCCGGGCTGTACGGCCTGCTCTTCCCGGTGCTGGTCGGCGCGTTTTTCCCCCTCGCGCTGGTGCTGGCGGTGCGCGTGGTGAGGCGCTTCAGCGTCGGCCTGCTGATGTTCGGCATCGCGTTCGTCCTGCAACTGGTCAGTGTGGGCGTTACCGCGGCCGGCTTTGCCATTTTGCAGCCGGTCTCAGTCACCACGGAGTTCATCCGCAACAATCCCGACTCGACGGTGGCAATCTCCACGGTGTTCATGTCGGCCGTGGGGCTCTCCGGCTGGGTCGGCTTCGGGCAAGCGTGGATGCTCGCGCTGTCGCTGCCGCCCCTGCTGCTCGTCGCGTTGCTCGACCGGATCGCCTGGGCGCGCCCGCGCATGTGGATTGCCGCGCCGATTTACAGCGCCAGCCTGGTCATCACGGCGTTCGCGTGGTACAAGCAGTTGCCCGTGCTGCGCGACTACCCGATCGGCGCGAGCGATCTGCTGCTGGGCATCGTGTTGAGCGCGGGCGCGGGCCTGCTGACCGGATTGATCGGCTACCGCGTCGCGCGCATTGTGCCGGACGAGAGCGGGATGTAGCCGGCTATTTGTCCCTCTTTCGTTCGCGTGCTATAACGTATTGCGCGCTGCGTACGGTCACTCGCGCACCATCCCATCCTGCACAGGCCATGCCCTTGAACGTCCAGATCTACGACACCGCCGATGCCTTTGACACGCTGAGTTCCGAATGGAGCGCCCTGTTGGGACGCGCCGCCACCAATACGCTTTTCCTGACGCGAGAGTTTCAGGCCAACTGGTGGCAACACTTCGGCGCCGAGGGCGGCCTGCGGCTGGTCGTCGTCCGCGACGATGCGGGCGCGCTGGCAGGCATCGTGCCGCTATACGCCGAGCCGCCGGTGGACGGGCGCGTGGCGCTGCGGCTGATCGGCGGCGTCGAGGTGGCCGACTACTGTGACATCATTGCGCCGCGCGGCAGCGAAGAGACGGTGATCGCCGCGGCGTTCGACGCGCTGTGCACGCGGGACAACTGGCATGTGCTCGACCTGCGCAACCTGCCGGCTGCGTCGGCGACGCGAACGCTGATGGCCGCGCAGGCTACCGCGCGCGGGTTCAGCGCAGAGGAGCGCGTCGAGGAGGTCTGTCCAGTCATCACCCTGCCCGAGACGTTCGACGCCTACCTCGAAACGCTCGACAAGAAGCAGCGGCACGAGGTGCGCCGCAAGCTGCGCAAAGCGCACGCCGAGGCGGAGATCAACTGGTACGTCACCGGCGCCACGCACGATCTCGACCAGGCGCTGAGCGACTTCATCGACCTGCACCAGAAATCGCAGCAGAACAAAGACTCGTTCATGACCCCGGCGATGCAGGCATACTTCCGCGACCTGGCGCGCATCATGCTGGCGGCCGGCTGGCTGGAACTGTCGTTCATCGAGGTCAACGGCCAGCGCGCCGCGACCTATTTCAGCTTCGTGTACGACAAACAGACGCTGCTGTACAACTCGGGCTATGATCCGCAGGCGTACGCCGCGCTCAGCCCCGGCATTGTCCTGCTCAGCCACCTGATCGAGCACTCGATCGAGCAGAAACGGACCCACTTCGACTTCCTGCAAGGCAGCGAGACGTACAAGTACCGCATGGGCGCGGTGGACACACACGTCCACATGTTGACTGTTTCTCGATAGATTTCCTCCGTTTTTCTGCATGGCCGGTGCGACGTGGCAGTCCCGGCCTTAAAGCTGACGCTACGCGGCCTGATCTTTAAGGCAATCCGCTTGCATTCCCCTTGACCCTGTGATACACTTTCCCCTGTCGTGCCCATATTTAGTAATAGTCACGCCATTGACCACTATATATAGTGCGCTATGAAATGTCCATTCTGCGCTAACGCAGACTCCAAGGTCATCGATACCCGCGAAGTGGGTGGCGGCATTCGGCGTCGCCGCGAGTGCTTCAAGTGCCACCAGCGCTTCACGACGTACGAGCGCGTCGCGCCGATCCACCTCATGGTGATCAAAAACGACGGCCGGCGCGAGGAATTCAACCGCGAGAAGATCTTCCGCAGCGTGCAGTTGGCGTGCGCCAAGCGGCCGGTGTCCGCCGAACAGATGGAGCAGGTGGTCACCGAGATCGAAACCGAGTTGTTCAGCATCGGCCAGGCCGAGGTGCGCAGCGATCTGGTCGGCCAGAAAGTCATGGAGAAACTGCGCGCGCTGGACGATGTGGCGTACGTGCGTTTCGCCTCCGTCTACCGAAAATTCGCGGACGTGGACAGCCTCGCGGACGAGATCAAGGCGCTCAAGGAGCGCAAGCAGCGCGAGGAAGAACTCAAAGCGCAACTCAAACTTATTTAATCCCCGGGCGGGCCGTGCGTCCCTGCTGGACAGGGACGCGCGCCCGCCTTTTTGTTTTTATCTTTGCGGACTGGAATGGCCCGCAATAACCATTTTTGCAGGGAGAGCACACATGCTGATCGAAAAGCGCGGCCAGGCACTCAACCCCGTTTCGCTCGTGGTCATGCCCACGACCATCACCAAGCGCGACGGGCGCGTGGTGATGTTCGACATCGAGCGGATCGAGAACGCGATGGCGCGCTGTTTTGCCTCGCTCGGACGCACGCCCAGCACCCCGATTAAAGCGCTGTCGCGGCAGGCGGTGAACATCATATCCGCCAAGTTCGAGCGGCCGGCCGTCGAGGACGTGCAGGACGTGGTCGAGATGGTGCTGCAGGCGGCCGGCGAGTACGAGGCGGCCAAGCACTACATCCTCTACCGCGCCGAGCACGCCAAGCAGCGCAAGGAGCGCCCGATCCCGGATGCCGTGCGCGCCGCGTTTGACGAGTCCGACAGCTACTTCCCGACGCAACTGCAGAAGTTCCAGTTCTACGACAAGTACTCGCGCTTCAACTACGATCTCGGCCGCCGCGAGACGTGGATCGAGACGGTCGATCGCGCGGTCGACTACTTGCGTGAGCTGTCGCAGTCGCGCCTGCCCGGCGAGACGTACGCGCGCATCCGCGCCGGCATGCTCGGCATGCGCGCCATGCCGTCGATGCGCCTGCTGGCGATGGCCGGCGCCGCCGCGCGTCGCAACAACATTGCGATCTACAACTGCTCGTACCAGCCGGTCGAGAGCATCGACTCATTCGTCGAGGCGCTGATCATCTCGATGAGCGGCTGCGGCGTCGGCTACTCGGTCGAGAGCCGCTACGTGGAGAACTTCCCGCGCATCCGGCGGCAGGGCGGGCACACCCCACTGCGCATGGTCGTCGAAGATTCGGCCGAAGGCTGGGCCGACGCGATGCGCGCCGGCATGCAGACCTGGTTCGAGGGCGGCGATATGGCCTTCGACCTGTCGCTGCTGCGACCGGCCGGCGCGCCGCTGCGCACCAAGGGCGGGCGGGCGTCCGGCCCCGAGCCGTTGCGCCAGATGCTCGACTTCCTGCGCGCGCGCATCCTGGCGCGCCAGGGCTCGTTCCTGCGTCCGATCGACGCGCACGACATGATGTGCGCCGTCGGCAACGCGGCGGTCAGCGGCGGCATGCGCCGCACGGCGATGATCTCGCTGTTCGACTACCACGACGCCGAGATGCTGGCCTCCAAGAACGGCGACTTCGAGCGCGAGAACAGCCAGCGCTGGAACGCCAACAACAGCACCGTCTGGCCGGAAGCCGGACTGACCCAGACCGAGATCCTGCGCCAAATGCTGGAAATGGCCGAGGGCGGGCGCGGCGAGCCCGGCATCTTCAGCCGCCAGGCCGCGCTGAACTCGGTGCCGGCGCGGCGCAAGCCGCTCGACTTCGGCACCAACCCGTGCGGCGAGATCATCCTGCGCCCGTGGGAGTTCTGCAATCTGTCGATCGCCGTCGCGCGCAAAGACGACACGTACGAGACGCTCAAAGAAAAGGTCGAGCTCGCGACGATCATCGGCACCATCCAGTCGATGGCGACGCACTTCCCCGGCCTGCGCCCGCAGTGGCAGGCCAACTGCGAAGACGAGCGACTGCTCGGCGTGGACATCAACGGGCAACTGGACAGCCGGGTCGCGCAGGATGCGTCGGTGCAGGCGAAGCTGCGCCAGGTCGCGGTGGAGACCAACCGGCAGGCGGCGCAGTCGCTCGGCATCAACGTCTCGGCCGCCGTGACGTGCGTCAAGCCGTCGGGCAACTCGTCGCAGTTGTTCGACTGCTCGTCGGGCATTCACGCACGCTGGGCGCCCTACTACATCCGCAACGTGCGCGTCAGCGGGCACTCGCCGCTGTTCAAAGTGCTACGCGACGCCGGCGCGCCGATGGACCCGGAGAATGGCCAGACACCGGAGAACGCCAATACCTGGGTGGTGCACTTCCCGGTCAAGGCGCCCGACGGCGCGATCACGCGCAACGACATCTCCGCGCTCCGGCAGTGCGAATACTGGCTGCAGGTCAAGCAGAATTGGACCGAGCACAACCCGAGCGTGACGATCACCTACACGCCGGATGAGGTGATCGAACTGGTCAAATGGGTCTGGGATCACCGCGATCTGGTCGGCGGCATGACGTTCCTGCCGGCGTACGATGCCCAGTACGCGCAGATGCCGTATCAGGATATCACGCAGGGCGAGTACGAGAAGCTGGCCGGACAGTTCCCGCAGATCGATTTCTCGAAGCTGTTCCGCTACGAGGAAGAAGACCTGACGACCGCCGCGCAGGAACTGGCGTGCGCCTCGGGCGTCTGCGAAGTGGATTTCGCGCCGGCGCCAAGCAACAACTAGCGCGCAAGCGCTGGACAAAAAAACAAACGCCCCGCTTCACCGCGGGGCGTTTGTTTTATTGACTGTGCGACCGATGTGTACGGCTCGACCGGTGCTGCGCGTACGATTCTTGAGATCTCCATCGTGCACCCTACGCCCCAATCGGATTGAGGCTGCCTTCGGTTCTTACACGCGCTCACACCCGCATTTCCACACCCGTGCTCTTGCTGCCCGCGAGTATCAGCGCACGATAGAACTCGCGCGTCGCGCCCGAGGAAAGCCAGTATTTCTCGAACAGCACTTTGCCCCAATGCCACGACGCGCCCGGCTGTTCCAGGTTTACTGCCGGACTGGGCGTAGCGTAGAAGTTGCCTGCTCCCATGGCGGCCATCCCGTGGCCGAGTTCGACCATTCAGTAACCGTGACCGTCGAAGACGGCGGCCGGCGTGCGCCCCTCCAGTTCCGCCGCGATGTTGGCGGCCACAACCTCCCCTTGCGCGTGCGCAAATGCGCCCGCCTTCGGCAAGAGCAGCGGTGTTTCGGGTTTCCAGCGCCCCGGTAACGTAATGGCCGTAGCGTCTCCGATGGCGAAGACGTTCGCATATTTGGTCCGCAGCGACGCACCATCCACCGGAATCCATCCCGCCTCGTTGGTCAGGCCGGCCTCGCGCGCCACCCGCGAACCAGTGTGTGGCGGAATCGCCACCAGCAAGTCATAGGAAGCATTCGGCGCGTTCTCAAACACAAGTTCCTTCCGTTCGCCGTCCACACTCTTCAACTGCGTGAGCGGGTGATAGGCGATGCCCGACCGTTCGACGATACCGCGCAGTTCGCCGCCCAGCGTTGGCCCGGCGACAGGCATCGGCATCGGCTCCGGCGTAAAGAGATCCATCTGCGCGTTTACTTTGCGTTTGTCAAAGGCCGACTTCAAGAGCAGCGCGGTCTCATAGGGCGCGGCGGGGCACTTGAAAGGCAAGCGCGCGACGACGACGGCGACGCGCCCGCCCGTAAACTTCTGCACCGCCTCCCACAACTTCGTCGCGCCGGTGAGCGTATACGACGTGTGCGCAGCGGCAGCCAGCCCAGGCATGCTTTCGGGTGCCAACCCCGCGCCCAGGGCGAACACGAGATAATCGCAATGGATTTCGCGCTCACCCACGCGGGCCGTCTGCGCGCCGGCATCAACCTGCGTGACTTCAGCCTGCACGAACTCGACACGCGGGTGGAGTAGGCGACGCACGTTGGGGGACACCTGCGCGGGCGTGCGCGCGCCGATCATCACCCACAGGAACGATGGCGCGAACTCGTGCCGGTCGGACTTGTCCACCAGCATGATATGGTGTTCGGGTTTGAGCAACCGGGCGAGCGCGTTGGCCGTTGCAATGCCGCCGGCACCGGCACCCAGAATGAGAATCGTCTTGGCTGTCATCGTGTCCCTCTGCTGGTATCAAAAACATAAGGCTCGTGGAGTTGATTGGAGTCAGTATACCCCAATCCCCCCATGAGCCTATTGTAAACCCAAAGTTACGCAAGTGCGATCAGACGCCGAGCGTCTGTTGCATCTCTGCAAACTGCTCTTTGGTAATCTCGCCCCGGGCGTAGCGGCGCTTGAGAATGTCAAGCGCGGACTCCGCCGTCGGTGCGCTCATACCCGTCGGCGCCGCACTGCGGGCCACCGACTGCACGAGCCAGACCACGCCTCCGATGATAAGCAGCCAGAAGAACAACATACCAAGTCCACCCATGAACGGGAACCCCCATCCACCCATCATGCCCGGTCCCATCATACCCCAGCCATAGCCACGCCCGGCGGCGACGCCGGCGAACGGAGCCACGACCAGCATAATGACGAGCAAAACTCCAACGGCCAGCACGATGGCCCACCCTGTTTTATTCATTTCAGATCACTCCTTCGGCCTATGATGCGGATACGCGTCATCAGTTGTTGCTGCGTGAGGCGTGTCCGCGACGCCGAGCACGCGTTTCATCTCCTCAAACTGTTCGCGGTTGATCTCTCCAAGCGCAAAGCGCCGTTTGAGGATCTCGCGCAACGATTCGCTCTGCGGCGGGTCGGCCTGCGCAGGCTGGGCGCTATGGCCCGCATGGTTCAGCATGTGCATCATGCAACACATCTTACACCTCCTGTACTATACCTTATCATCAAGTTATGGAGATTGTGTGAAGACGCGCTCACAGCGCCCCGATCACGCGTTCGTGCTGGGCAAGTAGATCCACCAACTGCGTATAATCGGCGAGCTGAACGCCTTCTTGCATGGTCGCGGGCGCGAAGCCGCGCAGATGCAAGTCCTCGCTTAGCGCATAGGTGGCGATGCCCGCCTGCAAAGCGTGTACCACGGGCGTCTCGCCTTGCGCGCCAACGCCCGCCAGTACGGCATCCTGGGCCAGGAAAATGGACACTGTGCGGCCTTGTGCGCGCATGTTTAGCGCGAGTTCAAACGCGCCCCTGAGATTCGAGCTTGACGGTGCGCTGTTAATCCACACCAGGACGGATTCCATAACGCTCATCTCCTCAATACACCATCACGGCGTCGCATTCGGCCAGCAGTTGCGTCACCGCGACATCGTCCAGTAGTTCCGCACCGGCCACCCACCGTCCGTCTGCCAGCAGGCCGCGCGCACGCGCCGAAGGAGCGTGGATGCAGAGACGCGCGCCCTTCGCTAGGTGTTGGGGCCAGAAAGGCGATTGAGCGGTCCAGGCTGTACCGGCGGCGTCCTGTCCATCGCGCGCAGCGTACACCCCATCGTCAATCAACACGGCGCAGGTTGCCAGCTTTTCGGCCACAGCACCGCCAAGGTGCCGCAGCGCCTCAGCGTCGTGGATCTGCCCGTAAGGCGGACGGCGAATGAGAATGCACAATGAATTCTTCATGGGCTTACTCCGTGTCACGATCCCAGCGTAACGAAAACGTCGCAGTTTTTGATCAGTCCGAACAGCCGCTTCATGGAGCTCGGGTCGGCGCCGGGTGCGATATGTTCTGCGTTGATGCCACGGAAGTGCAGGCAGGTGCCGCACAACTCGACGTGCAGACCGCGTTCCATGAGCGCAGCGAACTCTTTCTCTGCGTGTGGAATACCCTGGGCTTTGTGACCACGCGTGAAGTTATACACGCCATCTGCCGACGCAAAGAGGTTGACGCCCCACCCCTTGTCCAACGCGGCGTGCGCCAGGCGCAGCGCCGTGTGCGTGTTTTCGTAGGAGTAAGGCGGCGTGCTCAGAAATAGCGTAAGGGTCTTCATGCGGCTTTTCTCCTCGGGGCGCTGCGTGCAGCGCGCGCCACCTCGGCATGTTCGCCGGCTTGCTCGGCCAACACCTCGCGGATCAAGTCGCAAGCCTGGACGATTTTGGGATTGGCAATGCCGTAGTACACGCTGGTGCCATCGCGGCGCGCAATGACGATGCGCTTGTGGCGCAGGACCATCAGGTGTTGCGAGATATTGGCCTGCTTGAGGCCCGTCTGTTCAGCCAGTTCGTTGACACGCCGCTCGCCAAAGCGCAACAGACTAAGGATTTCCAGCCGCACGGGGCTGGCAAGTGTCTGGCACAGTTCGGCATGGCGTTGAAAGAGCAGGTGACTCATCATTCCATTCTTACATTCATATTTACGAATATTATAGTGACGAGTCGACGGCCTGTCAAGCAAGCGCCTGGTGCAGCGATTCTCATTTCAACGCTGGATGGGCGCTTTGCAGGCCTTCGCACCGTGACGGCAGGCCGCATCATTCCCAGCAATCGCCAGCCAACCCGTCGGTGGGATGCGATCGCCGCGTCCAGCAGGCCGGGTAGCCCGACCCCTACGGTGCGCCGTACTCCAATATGAGAATGGCTGCACGTACCCTTCGCCAATTTGCACATTTCGCAATATGTGGTATATTAAATCGTCTCTATCGGAAGCGCCGCCCGGTGTTGACCCGCTGGCGGCGTTATTGTTTGTTCCGGCGCATGGTTCGTCCGCGGACGGCCCTCGTTGGGAAAGGAAAAGTATGGAATCGAAACTGTATGTTGGCAATCTGTCCTACGATGTTACGGAGGACGATCTGCGCCAGTTGTTTGCGCAGGCTGGCGAGATCAAAGAGGTTGCACTTATCCTCGACCGGACCACGCGCCAGTCCAAGGGCTTTGGCTTCGTCGAAATGGCCACACAGGCCGAGGCGGAGAATGCCATCCGCCTGTTCAATGACAAGGAAATGAACGGCCGCAACCTGACCGTGAATATCGCCCGCCCGAAGACCGATTCCGGCGGCGGCAGCCGAGGCGGCTACGGCGGCGGTGGCGGCGGCGGACGTCGCGGTGGTTACGGCGGCGGCAACCGCTACTAAACTCCCGTACTGACAGAACGCAGCAGCAACAGCCGCCAGAGGGCGCGGATGAATCATCCGCGCCCTCTGGCTTTGATACACCATCCGCCCGGCTACGCCCCCGTCGTCAGCGCGCGAATGCGCCGCCAGAGCGAGCGCCGCTCGACCAACCGCGTCTGTGCCTGCTTATTGGCGCCTTCCATACTGTCGAGCGCCGCCTCGGCGTCGTTCGTCAGCAACAGCGCGGGCTGCGCCGTCAGCACCGCCTCCGCGGCCTGGTCGGTTGCCGCATCCAGATAATCGCGGATGCCGTGCCAGAGCGGGCTGTTGATCTGCTCACGCACCGCTTTCAGCGCCGCCAGGCGCTGCTGCAGCGCGCTCGCGTTGTTGCCTTGCATGCCTGTTAGCGCGTCATCGCCCAGCTCGACCAGCCGGTCCAGACCGCCCACGGTCAGCGTCTGCGCAAACTGCGCGAGCTCGGAGCTATCACGCACGTCGAGCAGCGCGTTCAGCAACGCTTCGTCCTGCGCTTCAGCCATCTGGCTCAGCACGGACTCGTAACCCGCATCGATGCCCTGCGCACGGCAAGCTGCCAGCAGGTCCGCATGCACAACGATCTCCGGTGTTTCGGGCGACTCCATCGCGTTCGCCCGCAGCGAATCCTCGGCCGCATCGCTTAGCAGCGTGGCGCCATGTTCGCGCATGTACGCCACCGACGCCTCCCAATCAGGCGTGTGCATCCAGGCGTCGATCATCTCCTGCAAATTCGCTTGAGTCATAGCTCCCTCCGGGCAGGCGATAGCCGCCGCGCGCCCGGCGGCGCGCAGCAGCGCGTCCATTATACCCGATACGGTTTGTCAGCCTGTGTCCACGAAGAAACGCGAAAGAACATGGCAGTAGCGCGCGCACTAGCCTCCAGCAGCAACTCTATCGAAGATGTATTGAGCGCCTACCATGCTCTATTGGGCCAACAAGCCGTCATGCCCGCGTAGGGGCGCATGGCCATGCGCCCACGTCCAGAGATGTTTCCCCTGGGCTCCCGCTTTCACGGGAGTGACGATGTGGAGGGCTGTATGGTCATGCGCCACATCTCGCCCCCAATCTGTAATACACCCCCTTCGTGCAGCAATTCTCAATTTGGCTTTGGACGCGTACTGTCCAATGCCGGCTTGCCATGAACTTGGCCCTCTGGTGCTTGTCACGCACGCTGGCTCGACAAGTAAGCGGCGTTGCCCTCCCCCCGACCCCCTCCCAACAAAGTTGGGAGGGGGCGACTTTCTAAGGGGAGGTGCGCGGCGGCTGCGCCGCCGCGCACCTCCCCGTTAGCTTTTCCCCTTCTCCCCCGTGCGCGCGGGGGAGAAGGGGCTAGGGGATGAGGGGCATATTGGCGGCCGACTCCAAAATGAGAATTGCTGCCCTTCGTGCGATTTCGTGGATAATGTCTTTCGCGTGGTGTATAATCAGCACATACTTTTCAAGCGCCCCAAGGCATGACCTACCGCAAACTCTTCGTCATCGTCGCCATCCTCGACATACTCGGCGTGCTGATCGGCATTGGCACGCTTTGGCTGGTGTTTGGCGAGCAGCCTGCCCCGGTCCCCGCGCCGACTGCGGTCGCTGTCGCCACGCCGACGGTCGCGGTAATTCCCGGCACTCCGGCGCCAACCGTGCCCGCGCTGGAGCGCAGCAGCCGCGAAACGTCGCTGCTCCAGTTCGACACGCGCGCGCTGACCGAAACACTGATCGTCAGCGCCGACAGTCGGCACATCGCCTACCTCGTCAAGGACGGCGAGCGCCGCGCCGTCGCGTCCGATGGGACGCTCGGGACGTTCTACGACGATATCATGCCCGGCACGCTGCAATTCAGCGCGGACGGCACGCGGCTGGCCTATGTCGCCCGCAGCGGCGACCGGCAGCGCGTCGTCGTCAACGGGCAGGAAGGCAAGCTCTACGATACCGTCATAACGACGACGCTCCGCTTCAGCCCCGACAGCCGCCGCGTCGCGTACGGCGTGCGCAATGATAGCAAAGGCTTCGCCGTGGTCGACGGCGCGGAAGGCAAGATTTACGAAGGCATCGGCAGCGGACTGCTGTTCAGCCCCGACAGCAAGCGCGTGGCGTACAGCGGCCAGTCGGCCGGGCGCGCGTTCATGGTGGTGGACGGCCAGGAACTAAAGGCGTACGACAACGTGCTCGCCGGCGAGGCGCGCTTCAGCCCGAACAGCCAGCGCTTCGCCTATGTCGCGCTGATCGGCAACACGCAGGCGGCGGTGCTCGACGGCAAGGAGCAGCGGCCCTTCACGTTCATCGGCGCGGGCACACTGCAGTTCAGCGCCGACAGCGCGCATTTCGTATATGGCGCAGTGGCTAGCGGCCGGCAGTTCGTCGTGCGCGACGGCGAAGAGAGCAAGACGTACGACGGCATCAGCAGTGCGCTGTTCATCAGCCCGGACGGCAAGCGGCTGGCGCATGCCGCGCGCATCGAGCAGAACTGGACCATGGTCGTGGATGCGCGCGAGGGCGCGCTGTACAGCGGCAGTATCCGGGGTGAGTTCGCTTTCAGCCCGGACAGCAAGCACCACGCCTACGGCATGCAGTCGGGCGCGCAGCGGCTCGTGATCGTCGACGAGCGTGAAGGCAAGCGCTACGACGACATCGCGAACATCACCTACGCGCCGGACGGACGGCTGGCCTATATTGCGCGACAGGGTACCCGCTCGTTCGTCGTTATCGACGACCAGGAAGGGCCGGTTTTCGAGGCGCTGGGCGAGTACACGCTCGTGTTCTCACCCGGCGGCCGGCACGTCGCCTACGGCGCGCGCAGCGGCGGACGCTGGTCGGTTGCGATTGACGGGGTGGCCGGCAAGGCGTACGATGCGCTCGTGCGCGGCAGCCGCATCGTATTCGACGGCCCCGATAGCTTGCACTATCTCGCCAGCAACGGCAATAGCGTCTTCCGGGTCGAAGAAACGGTCAAATGAGCGGCCAGCAATTCTCATTTTGGAGTCTGTCCACCAGGTTACCCCCTCATCCCCTGGCCCCTTCTCCCCCGCGCGCGGGGGAGAAGGGGAAAAGCTAACGGGGAGGGCAGCACGGCGTACTCGTCGAATCGGCTTGCGCGATAAGCGCCGAGCACCACCACATGACAAGCCGGCATTGGAAAGTACCAGCCAAAGCCAAATTGAGAACTGCTGATGACCGGCAAGGGCATTTCGACATAGTCGTTTTTACTTGTATAATCTCATACAAGTGTTCTGTGGAATCCCAGGCTGTTTCCCCGAGATCCTTTCCCTTCAACGCTGGAGCCATCCGTGGTTGACTTCAATCTAACAGACGAACAACGCGCTCTGCGCGATCTGGCACACGAGTTCGCTCGCGACCAGATTCGCCCAGTGGCGTGGGCGCATGACCGGTCCGGAGAGTTTCCACGCGCCGTTGTGAACAAGGCGCACGCGCTGGGGCTGATGAACCTGACTGTCCCCGAGGCGTACGGCGGCGGCGGTCTGGGCCAGTTCGAGGAGTGCCTGCTCGTCGAAGAGATCGCCTGGGGCTGCGCCGGCATCTGCACCACTCTCTCGGCGAACACGCTCGGCGCCACGCCAATCGTGCTGGCGGGCAGCGAGGAGCAGAAAAAGAAGTTCCTCGGCCAGTTGACCGCCGGGCCGAACCTGATCGCCTTCAACCTCACCGAGCCGCAGTCAGGCTCCGACTCGGCCAATATGAAGCTGACGGCGCGCAAGGTCGGCGACGAGTACGTGCTCAACGGCGTCAAGCAGTTCATCACCAATGGCGGCGTGGCCAGCCTGCACACCGTCTTTGCGATGACCGACCCGTCGAAGGGCACCGGCGGCATCAACGCCTTCGTCGTGCCCGGCGACGCCAGGGGCCTGTCGGTCGGCAAAGAAGAAGACAAAATGGGCCAGCGCGCGTCGAACACGGCGCAGGTCGTCTATCAGGACGTCGTGGTGCCGGCCGCCAACCGGCTCGGCGGCGAAGGCGAGGGCTTCAAAGTCGCCATGCGCACGCTCGACCAGTCGCGCGCAGGCATCGGCGCGATGTCGGTCGGACTGGCGCGCGCCGCCATGGAAGCCGCCATCGATTACGCCAAGGAGCGCAAGGCGTTCAACCAGAGCATCGCCCAGTTCGAGGGCGTCCAGTTCCTGCTGGCCGACATGTCGATGCGCATCGAGACGGCGCGGCTGATCACCTGGAAGGCCGCCTGGCTGGTCGATCACGGCCAGCGCGCCTCGCTCGAGTCGGCGATCGCCAAGTGCTTCGGTTCCGACATGGCGATGGACGTGACGACCAATGCCGTGCAGGTCTTTGGCGGCTACGGCTACATGCGGGACTATCCGGTCGAGAAATACATGCGCGACGCCAAGCTGATCCAGATTTACGAAGGCACCAACCAGATCCAGCGCGTCGTGATTGCGCGGCAGTTGTTGCGCTAGAGCGCATACATCCACCCTACGGAGTCGCGATGAAAATCCTCGTATTGATGAAGCAGGTCCCCGACACGGCCTCGCCGATCAGCGTCAGCAACAATCAGGTCGACGCGTCCAAGATCGACAAGTACGCCGCCTCGCCGTACGACGAGTACGCGCTCGAGCAGGCGCTGCAGGTCAAGGACAAGGATGCGAGCACCAAGATCACGCTGGTCGCGATGGGTCCCGCGCGCGTGCGCGAGATGATCATGCAGGGTCTGGCGATGGGCGCCGACGACGCCATGATCATCAAGGCCGAGAACGCCGGCGAGATGGACGGCTTGACCGTCGCCCACGTGCTGGCCGCGGCGGCCAAAAAGACCGGCTTCGATTTGATCTTCGCCGGCAGCAAGGGCGTGGACGACGACCAGGGTTGGGCCGGCATTGCGCTGGCCGAACTGCTCGGCCTGCCGCTGATCACCACCACGCGTTCGACGACAGTGGCGGGCGCGACCGTGCGCTGCCAGCGCGACGTCGAAGGCGGCAAAGAGACGGTTGAAGCGGCGCTGCCCGCGCTGATCACATCCGGTCAGGCTACTGAACCGCGCTACCCGACGCTCAAGGGCATTATGGGCGCAAAGAAGAAGCCGATCCAGGAGACCGACGTGGCGGGACTCGGCGTGTCTGGCGACTTGCTGGCGCCGCGCGTGCAGATGGTCAAGCTCGACATGCCGCCTGCGCGCCAGGCCGGGCGCATCCTGCAGGGCGAGCCGGCCGACCAGGTCAAAGAACTGGCGCGGCTCCTGCGCGAGCAGGCCAAGGTTATCTAATCCCAGACGGAGCGAACAGACATGGCTAACAATATCCTGGTCGTTGCCGAGTACGGCGACGGCAAATTCAAGAGCATTACGCACCAGTTGCTGGGCGAAGCGGGCCGGCTGGCGGCGCAAACGGGCGGCACGGTGGAAGCGGTCGCGATCGGCAACGGCGTCAAGGATGCGGCCGGACAACTCGGCGCATACGGCGCCGGCAAGGTCTATGCCGCCGATGACGCATCGCTGAAAGACTATGACGGCGCATCGTACGCGCCGGTGCTGGTCGAGCTGGTCAAACGCACGCAGCCGATGATGATCTTCCTCGGCGCGACGCCGATGGGTCTGACGCTCGGCCCGCGCCTGGCGACACAGTTGCAGTGCGCGCTGACCAGCGACTGCACCGCCTTCGCGCTCGACGGCGGCGCCATCAGTGTTACGCGCCCGGTGTACGGCGGCCGCGCGGTTGCCGTGTACCAGGTGAAGAAACTCCCGCTGGTCGCCACGCTGCGGCAGAACGCATTCGCGCCGGCCGCAGGCGGCGGGGCAGCGACGGCGGTCGACGCGCTGACGGTGACGCCGGTCGCGCTGAAGACCAAAGTCGTTGAGATGACCAAGGCCGAGACGGGCAAGATCGAACTGACCGAAGCGCCGATCGTTATCAGCGGCGGACGCGGCATGCAGGGGCCGGAGAACTTCGCCATGCTCGAATCGCTGGCGAGCGTGCTGGGCGGCGCGGTCGGCGCCACGCGCGCCGTCGTCGATGCCGGCTGGCGGCCGTACTCCGAGCAGGTCGGGCAAACCGGCAAGACCGTCTCGCCGACGCTGTATATCGCGGCGGGTGTGTCGGGCGCCATGCAGCACCTGGTCGGCATGAAGACGTCGAAGGTCATTGTCGCCATCAACAAGGATCCCGAGGCGCCCATCTTTAAGGTGGCGGACTACGGGATCGTGGCCGATGCCATGCAGGTCGTGCCGCTGCTCACCGAGGCATGCAGGCAGTTGAAAGCGTAAGGAACGGGCCGCGGACGGGCAGCCGCTGTGCCGCCCGCCCCACCCTCAGGGTTTTCCCGCTTGATTCGCCAAAACCACGGACGCCTCGCAGCATTTCACTTCAAATCGCTGGACGCGCACAGCGCGCTCCGGCATGGCATCTTTACGCGCCATGGCGGCGTCAGCCCCGCGCCGTGGGCATCGCTGAACCTGAGCAGAGCCACGGGCGACTCGGCGTCCAACGTGGCCGAGAATCAGCGGCGGCTGGCAGCGGCGCTCGGATTCCACCCGCGCGACGCGGTCACGTCCTCCCAGGTGCACGGCAACACCGTGCGCCGGGCCGGACGCGATGCGCGCGGCGGGCGGCTGCCGGACTGCGACGCCCTGATCAGCAACGAGCCGGGCGTCCTGCTGCTGCAGCGGCACGCCGACTGCCCGCCGGTCGTGCTGTACGATCCGGTACGGCGGGCGATCGGACTGGCGCACTCCGGCTGGCGCGGAACGCTGGCCAACATCGCCGGGGAGCTGGTGCAGGCGATGCAGGAGGAGTATGGCAGCAATCCAGCCGACATGGTTGCGGGCATCGGCCCGGCCATCGGGGCCTGCTGCTATCACGTCGGCAACGAAGTCTCGCAGTCGTTCGTGGACCGCTACGCGCACGGGCACGCCTGGGTGGAAGCGCGCGCCGACGGCCGGGCGTACCTGAACCTGGCGCACGCCATCGAAGCCCAGTTGCGCGAAGCCGGCGTGCGCGCGATCGAGCAGGCCGAGCTGTGCACGGCGTGCCATGTGGACGATTTTTACTCGGCGCGCGCCGAGAACCGGCTGAACGGCTGTTTCGGCTCGGCAATCGCGCTGGACGGATGACAGGCCCATGACGATCGCCGAGAATGCCGCGCACGTGCGCGAGTGGATCGCCGACGCCGCGGCGCGCGCCGGCCGCGCGCCCGGATCCGTCGCGCTCGTCGCCGTGTCGAAGACCGTTCCGGCGGCGGCCATCGTCGAGGCGTACGCTGCAGGTTTGCGCGACTTCGGCGAGAATCGCGTGCAGGAAGCGGTCGAGAAGTATGAAACGCTGGCCGTGCAGATGCCGGACGCGCGCTGGCACCTGATCGGCCATCTGCAGCGCAACAAGGTCAAGGACGCGATCGCCTGCGCATCGATGATCCACAGCATCGACTCGCTGCGACTGGCCGAGGCGCTGGAGGCGCGCTGCGCAGCGGCCGGGCGCGTGCTGCCGGTGCTGATCGAGGTCAACGCCGGCGAGGAAGCCAGCAAGAGCGGCTACCGGCCAAGCGCCAGCCTCGACCTGCTCTACCGGGAGGCGGCGCAGATCGCGGCGCTGCCGCATTTGCGTCTGGACGGGCTGATGACCGTCGCGCCGTTCGCGCCCGACCCGGAGGCGGCGCGCCCGGTTTTCGCGCGGGTGCGCGCACTGCGTGACGACCTGGCCGCACGGCTCGGCCGCCCCCTGCCCCAGCTGTCGATGGGCATGAGCGGAGATTTCCGGGCGGCGATCGCGGAGGGCGCGACGCTGGTGCGAATCGGCACGGCGATTTTCGGCGAGAGAAAGGCTGCGGCATGAGTTTGTTCGTGCAGGCGGTGCAGATGCTCTTCGGTCTGCTGCAGATCGCCATTCTGCTGGACGTGCTGTTTTCGTGGGTGCGACCGGATCCGTACAACCCGTTCGTGCGGCTGGTTGCCCAGATAGCGGGGATCGTGCTCAACCCGCTGCGCCGCGTCGTGCCGCCGTTTAGCGGGCTGGACATCACGCCGATCATTGCGATGATTCTGTTGCAGATCATCGAATCGATCATCGTGCAAGTGCTGCGCGGATGAAAGAGCACCCAGCGAACGGCCTGGCGAGCGCGATCATCGCCGTCAAGGTCGTGCCGCGCGCGTCGCAGAACCGGGTAGAGGGCTGGCATGGCGACGCGTTGAAGGTCCGGTTGACGGCGCCGCCCGTCGAGGGCAAGGCCAACGCCGCGCTGATTGCGCTGCTGGCGAAGGCGCTACATATCCGGCAGGGAAACGTGGACATTATCGGCGGAGAGACGTCGCGCCTGAAACGGGTGCGAATCAGCGGGCTCTCGGCCGACGACATTCGAGCGCGGCTGGGGACGGGCTAGACGCCCCCAACAGCGGCCGCCGGGGCACACAGCCCCGGACGGCTTGCGTGCCCCGGCTGCAGAGACAAGGAAAATCACAGGTTATGGCAGAAATCAATCGCGCAGGCGTGTTCGGCGGGCAGGACGTCGCCGTGTTCATCGACTTCGAGAACATCTACATCTCGGTGCTCGCGGAGTATGATGTCAATCCGGACTTCGAGTCGATCATCGAAAAAGCTGGAGAGTTTGGCCGCGTCTCGGTGGCGCAGGCATACGCCGACTGGACGCCGTATTCGCACTACATCAATGCGCTGCACGCCTACGAGATCGACCCGATCTACGTGCCCGCCTATCACTACGGCGAAGGCGGCAAGCAAAAAGGCGGCGCAATCAAGAACAGCGTCGACATGTTCCTGTGCATCAACGCAATGAAGATGCTGTACAGCCACTCGAACATCCAGACGTTCGTGCTGATCACCGGCGACCGCGACTTCGTGCCGCTGGTCAAGACGATCCGCGAGTTCGGCAAGCGCGCCGTCGTGATCGGCGTGGCCGGCGCATCGTCGTCGCACCTGGCGCAGGCCGCCGACGAGTTCTTCTTCTATCACCAGATCACCGACAACCTGAAACCGCCTGAAAAGGAGAAGTCGAAGCCGCGCGATCCGTACGAAACGCTGGTCGAGGCCATCAAGCTGGCGCGCCAGCGCGGCTACGTCGCCACCCTCGCCTCGGTCAAGCTCCTGATGAGCGAGTTGCTGGAGGACTTCGACTCCAGCAAGTTCAAGGATCCGCGCGGGCGCCCGCTCGCCAAGTTCAAGGACTTTGTGAAGGAAGCCGAGCGGCGCGGCAAGGTCAAACTGTTCACAACCGGCACGATCAACGAAGTCTTCCTGCCGAGCGAAGACCCGAAGAAATCGAGCCGCTTCGTCGAGGAGGTCATCACACCGACCGAGCCGCCCGCCGAGGAGGACGTGGAAGGTGGCGAGGGCGAGGAAGAGGGCAAGGTCGAGGTCGAGATCAGCGATACACAGTGGAAGCTGTTCGCCAACGCGATGGTGCCGATCGAAGGCGCGGTGCCGTTCGTGCGCGTCTTCGACGTGCTGCGCGGCCTGCGCAACCAGGCGCTGCTGGACCTCTCGAACCGCGAGCTTAAGGGCATGGTCATCAAAGCGATCCACATCGGCCTGTTGATCCGCAGCAACCGGGGCCGCGGCCGCCGTACCTTCTACCAGTTGACGAGCGATCCGGCCGTGCTCGGCAAGTACGTCGATCTGCCGCCGGGCGAGATGCTGGCCGGCGGCCCGTCGGACAGCATCGCCGAGAGCAACGCGGCCGATACGGGCACCGAGTCGTCGTTCGCGGATCACGCGGAAGCGTTCGTCACGGATCATGCGCCGTCCGACGACGCTGCGCCGCTGGAGCCGCCAGCCCCCGTGGCGACAGTCACCGATGTCACCGAGCGCGTGCACGCCGACGCCGAGTCGCGCGAGACCAACCACTCCGCACCGCGTTACGTCACGTTCGAGATGCCGTCCACCGAGCGCCGCGAGGAAGCGCCGCGCGCGTTCTTCATGCCGTTTGGCGAGCCGCCGGCCGCTGAGAAGCCCGCGACGACGCCGCCTTCGGAACCGCCAGCCGACAAGCCCGCCGACAGTGCGGTGACTGATGCCGACGCGCCCGCTGCGTAAACAGCGGTCAGCCCGGGCATGCACCTGGGAAAGTTGATCTAACAAAGGGAACCGCCCGCAAGCCGAGCGCTTGCGGGCGGTTCGTTATCCATATGCAAACCGCTCTGCCGATCCCGCCACCCATTGGGGAGGCGCCCCCATCGACCATCGAGGAAGCGCAGCCCACCTGGGGCGTCATTGACATGATTATGGCGCTGGTCCTGTATGTGGCGCTGGCCTTTGTGACCGTGCTCGCCGTGCGGCTGCCGTTCCAACTGCACTGGGTCCCTCCGGGCATGCCGAAGACCGAGCTTAGCGCCGCGCTCGCCGGCTTCGTCGAACTGTTGATGCTCGTGCCGGTTTGGCTGTTCGCCATTGTCTGGCGGCGCAGTTCGTGGCGCACCGTCGGGTTCCGCCGCTTTAGGCCGGCGCTTGGCTGCCTGCTGCCGGTCGCCTACCTGTGCGGCGCATTTACGCTATCGGCGATGTGGGGCATTGTAATTCGAATCATGAACTGGCCGACCCAAACCGGCGTGGACGAAATGTTCGGTTCGGGTCCGGCCGGCATCGCAATCGGCTTTGTCGCCGTCGCCATCGCGGCGCCGATCGCCGAGGAGACGTTTTTCCGCGGCTTCATTCTCGGCGGCCTGCAGCGCCGGCTCGGCACGATCGGCGCATTGATCGTCAGCGCCGCAATCTTCACGGCGCCGCACCTGCCGGTCACAATCTACCCGGCGATCTTCGCGCTGGGGCTGTTGCTCGGGCTGCTGTTCATCCAGACGAAGTCGCTCTGGCCAGGCATCCTGCTGCACGCGATGTTCAATACGATCAGTTTCAGCGCGCAGATGTACTGCGCGCTGAACAGCTGCAAGGGGCTTTAAGCTTCATAGCCGGCAGACAACACACACCGGTCTGTCGATGTTCTGCAAGGGTATAACGCCAGAATGTCGGAGTGAAACTGATAGAGGTACCTCGCGGCGCCAGTCCGGCGTGATCTTGCCCGGAATCCACTGGTGCTGTGCGAAGCGTGGTCAACGTGCCATGCCGGCCAACTGCTTTCCGACATGACACGTTCCTCGGCCCGACAGTTCAGGACCATACCCATGCTGCGAATCGCTGTCGCCAGTTGACACGAATTACGAAGCGGGTTAGCATCGTCATCTAACCAACGGCTCGATCGCGATGGCCCCACGGATGCTTTGATACCCGGCTAGCTCGACTGGACGCCATGAACCGGGTGGAGCGAATGGCGTAACCGACCGTGAACATGCACACGCATGTCGCGGTCGTTTTGTTTCAGAAACTCTTGCAGAAAGGGGTGATGCCAAAACTCGCCTGCCATCCCATCGTCTTCGTGATCATCACGCATGGAAGTGCGCACGAAGACCAGGCGCCAGACCAAACGCTGCCAGTACGTTTTGCGTATTTGTGACCGCTGTTCCACACCACGGGTCAAGGAGAATCCATCATGAAATTGACAGTTTCCCGGCTGCTGATTGCCATCGCCATCACCGGCGTCCTAAGCATCAGCGGCGTGCAGGCGGCAAACACCCATCCGACCAAACAGGTCATCAGCAATCCGTTCCACGAATACTCCGGCATTCCCGGCCTCAAATTGGGCTATGGCGACGTGCTGGCACAGTGTCAGGCGTATGACAACACGAACAACGCCAACCCGTATCTGCCGTTCGTGAGCAACGTCAATGTGATTGTGAACGACAATTACAACGTCGGCGCGGGTGTCAACCAGGGCTGCCGCGCGCCGCAGAACGAGACGACCATCGCCGTCAACCCGGCCAACCCCAACAACCTGGTGGCCGGCGCCAATGACTACCGCGACTGTTGTGTGGTTTCCGGCACATCCCTGCGCAACGACGGCAGCGGCTGGGTGTATGTCTCCACGGACGGCGGCCTGACCTGGGCCAACAAGAAACTGCCCGGCCTCGGATCAACCGGCGATCCGCGCGGCGTGTTTAAGAAACTCACGTCGGTCGGCGATCCGACCATCGCCTTTGGTGCCAACAATACCGTGTACTACGCCAACATCGGGTTCAACCGCGTTGACGAGTCGGATGGCATCTTCGTCAGCGTGTCGCACAATGGCGGCACGGACTGGGATTATCCGGTGCTCGTCGCCAACAGCGGCGGCGCGACGTTCTTCAACGACAAGCTGTGGGTCGGCGCCGATCCGAACAGCGGCAAAGTCACCATCAGTTGGACGCGTTTCAAGGACAATCCGCAGTACGGCTACGTCGAGTCTCCGATCGTCGCCGCCACGTCCAGCAACTACGGCGCAAGCTGGTCGAACTGGGTGGATGTCAGCGGGCCGCACAAGTACAATCAGGGCTCCGTGCCGGTCTACGGCAACGACGGCAACATCTACGTCTCGTTCGAGAGCGCCGTGGCAGCCAACGGCTATCTGGACTACAATGTCGTGGCCAAGTCGACTAACGGCGGCCAGAGCTTCAGCCAGACCGTCGTGAGCCGCAATGTGGACGAGAACTTCCCGATCTTCGGCGGGCGCGGCGTCCTGACCGGGCTGCACTTCCGCACCAATACGTTCGCCGCCCTGACCGTGGACCGCGTGACCGGCAAGTTGTGGATGGCCTGGGCCGACAACCGGAACGGCGATGCGACGATGTTCTGTGATCCGGCCTACGGCGGCTCCGGATGCGCGCCGACCAGCGCGCAGGTGTTCATCCAGTCGTCGACTGACGGCGTCACTTGGACGGCGCCCCAGCAGCTCACGTCCACGGCGCAGGACAAGATCTACCCCTGGGTCGCGGCCAATGCCGGCAACGTGATCGTCTCGTATTACAGCCGCGAGTGGGCGCCGGCCGGCGAGATCGACTTCGCCTACGTCAAATCCGCCAACGGCGGCACGACGTGGTCGGCTTCGACCCGCATCACCGAGCAGTCGTCTGACCCGAGCATTCAGTTTGCGTCAGGCGCGTTTATTGGCGACTATACGGGCGTGGCTATTGGTTCCGACAACGTGGCCCACCCGATTTGGACTGACTTTCGCGGCAAGCCTGGTGTGACATCGCCCAATCAGGACGCGGTCACCAAGCGCATCGCGCTGCCGTAAGGCGCGGCACGCCGCGCACACTCGTAACGCACAACGCCCCGGCGGGAAAACCCGCTGGGGCGTTGCTGTTTCAGCCTTGAATGGCGGTTACGCCGGCTTGCGTCCGGTCACGCGCGCGCTGTAGATGCGCGGCATGCCGTCGGTGGTGCGCACCATCTCATCGGCGGAGACCTTGTCCGCGATCTGCACGTCGACGAAGCCGGCCTCGCGCATTAGGCGCGTGTAGTCAGCGCCGTCAATCGCGCCGGTCACACACTCGGCCCAGCGGTCGGCCTGCGCGCGTAGCTCCGGGCTGAACTCACCTTCGGTGACGATGTCGCTGACGGCGACGCGCCCGCCCGGCTTCAGCACGCGGAACGCCTCGGCGAACACGGCCGCCTTGTCGGGCGACAGGTTGATGACGCAGTTAGACATGATGACGTCTACCGTGTTGTCCGCGACCGGCAGCGCCTCGATCTGCCCCTGCCGGAACTCGACGTTGCGCGCGTTCATCTTGATCTTGTTCGCGTTGGCGCGCAGCAACATGTCGGGCGTCATGTCCACGCCGATGACGTGGCCGCTCGCGCCGACCTGCTTCGCGGCCATGAAACAGTCGATCCCGCCGCCGCTGCCGAGGTCGAGCACCGTCTCGCCCGCCTTCAAACCCGCGATGGTGACCGGGTCGCCGCAGCCGTGTGAGAGCGACGTCACATCGACCGGCAAGCCGTCGAGCAGCGCCACGTCATAGAGCGCCGCGCCAGGGCCGGCGCCGTCGCCACAGCACGACACGGCTGACGGGTCGCTGCTGCAGCATGACGTGGCCGCCGGAGCGGTCTGGCGTGCGATCGCGCCGTAGTGTTCGCGGACCGCTTCGTGGATAGGGTTTTGACTCATGGAATCCTCCATACATTGATAGATTTCGATACATCGCGGTAAAAAAAACGACCGCGCTACTCGATGTCTTTGATAAGCACCGTGTCGGCAAAATCCGGCGCGAACGAACGCACCAACGTGCCGCAACAGACGGTCAACTGCGCCTGGTCGAGCGTATAGAACCGTTGGCGGCCGTCCTGCCGCACCTTAACGAGGCCGGCCTCCTCCAGCTTCTTGAGGTGATGGCTGACCGTCGGCTGATTGACCTTGCCGTTTAGCCGCTCGACAATATCGCCGACGTTCAACCAGACACAGCAGAGGAGTTGCATGATCTCCTGCCGCGTGTCGTCGGCGATTGCTTTGGCGAAGGCGACTGATCCAACATTCATGTTACTATTATATCGATAATCGTCGATTTGTCAAGAGGGACAACGGACAAAAGAACGGACAAACGGACGAATGCGCACGGCGGCAGAACAGCGAGCGACCGAGCGTGAGTGATGCGGCGAGCGTATGCCCTTCTGCGATCAGCATCTTGCAGTCCGGCAGCGGCGTGGCGAGGATCGATTGGATGCGGTGGTGGAAGGTATCAGCAGTCAGGGAGACGCTTTTTTGTCGTGCTGAGCGCGAAGGCATGGCTGCGATTGACGGGCTCACGTCGCGCGCGAAGCATCTGAACTGCACGAATTGAGATGCTTCGCGCGCGTAGCCAGTTTCATGCCAGCGGCGCGGCCTCCGCGCTCTGCATGACCAGCAGGGTTTGTACGCGAACAACTCGACCGAATCAGCATTGCGGACCAGACGGCCTCTATCGCGTTGGGCGAGAAACGCCAGATTCCGATGCCGCTGTCAACATGGACGCTGGCTGCCACAGCCTGGTACTTGCCAAATCGCGCGGTGTGAGTCACATGCCCCAAAGACCGGTAGCGATAAATACAAGTCGAATGATTGATGCTATTAGCATAAGTAACACCAGTAGCCCCATCACGGTAGCCAGGACGCCCCAGACGACAACTGTTGGAATATAGAATGGATGATCAATCCACCCCCAAATCAAATTAAGTATAGGAATGCTCTCCCAATACTCAGGCCGCTGACGTTGGGCGTCTTTTTGGACTTTTCGGGGCATAAGTGCAGCGCGCAATCCATTTGAGAGGAGCCACACTCCGCTGACTGCGACGACAATGAAGCTAATGATGAAATCAAAACCTGGCATGTTCGCTCCGACCAAGAAGCTTGCCTAATGACGAATTGATGCCACTTCAAGGTAATCCCGAATTCGGAATACCCGACTGGCAACCCCGTGCACTAACATACCGAACGCGGTTGCCATGCATGACCTTTCGCGTTTACCACGTCTTTTTGAAAGCAATTTGCTGCACTCCCACCCATCCTTCCGCAGCGTCCGCTTTGACCCAAACGTAGTAGTCACGGTCCGAACCCGACCACGCGTACTTTGTGATCTCCACCTGCGTACACCCTTGCACATAACCGAGGCTGGCACCGCGATTGCCCGAGGTATCGCTATCTGGATGCTCGCGTGGAATGCCCGGCCATGTCCACAGAACAATCAGCGGCCAGTCGGGCTCGGCGACGATACACTCCATCCAAGCCATTCGCGGCAGTGCCGCCAGTTCAGCCGGCAACGGGCGCGGTGGCATGAGCGTTGGCGTCACCGGTATCGGCGAACAACACACCAACAAGAACGGCAACAGCCAAAGCCGCCAATGATGCCTGAATTGCACCTACTCACCTCACGTCGCTACTTCCCCGCCTTGTGCCGGATGCGCGCGAGACGGTGGTTCAACTCGGCCTGCAGGCGCTCGCGCTGCGCGACGGCGGGCAAGTTAGCGATGTGCCAATGGCGCGCGCCTCGCGAGCCACGTCAGATTTGTCCGCTATGCCGCACACGCACGCCGTTCTCCGTAACAACTATGAACCCACGTAAGTGATGTGCGTGCGCGTCGAGTACGACGTCAAGCCAGCGCTCTTTGATCGACAGCGCTTCCGCGCCCAGCCGGAAAAGTATGATACCGCGGTGCGGCAAATGACGACGGAATATCAATTCGCCGAAATCGCGATCGTTGGTGATCAGAATGCGTTCTTCGCGAAGCGCGATCGCGAGCACAGCGTCGTCCTTCAAAGCGTTGGGGTAATCGTGCGCGACCGCCGTCACATCGTGGCTCCGGCTACGGAGATATGCGGCCAGTGGATAGTCCGCGCTCTCATCGAGAAGGAACTTCATGCGCGCCGGGCTCGTTTAGGTGGCAGGAGCTGCCTGGGGGAAGATCTCCTCGCCGGCGACGAGCGACTGCGCATATGCGAGGCATGCTTGAACGTCAGCCAATGTGAGCCGCGGGTAAGCCTCCAGCAAAGTCTGAACATCCAGGTCCTGGGCCAATCGCTTCAAAACTAATTCGACTGGAATGCGGGTCCCGCGAACAACAGGCTTGCCCGCCAGTATTTCAGGATCGACAAGGATCCGATCAGAGTATTCGGCCATATGATCTGGCATGTCATTGCCTTTCTGTAAACAGGATTATATCACACGGGACCAGAGCCAGAACGCCGGTATAGGTCGATCGCTCCCCGATGTGCGCGTCGCGCTTCGGAACGGCCACTGGCGCACTACGCTACGCCACATTCCCCGCTTTTCGCCGGATGCGCGCCAGGCGGTGGTTCAACTCGGCCTGCAAACGCTTGCGCTCGCGCGGCGCGACGGCGGGCGAGTTGACGACACCCAGCGCGGCCACCGCGTACTGCTCGGCCCGCGCGTAGTCGCGCGCGCGATGCTCGTAGTGCTTGGCAAGGCTGATATGCGCGTCCAGTTCGCCGCGCTTTGCGGCTTCGTGCCACAGTTCGAGCGTGCGCTCGATCTCGCCGCGCTTGCGGTGCAGGTGCGACAGGCGGCGCGCCGCTTCGCGGAATGTAGCAGCCGGCAGGTCGTGCTCCATACCCCGGTTGTACGCCTGCTGCGCCGTCTCATGGTCGCCCCATTCCTCGTACATCTTCGCCAGCGCCACCAGGTCGACCGGGTGCTGCTTTGCGAAGCCGAGCGGGTCGGCCAACATCTGCGCCATGTGCCCGAGCAGGGCCGCCATCGCGACGATGTCCATCGCGTTGTGGTAGAAGACGCCGCGCAGTGGCCGCGCGTCGCGCGTCTTGAGGTACTCGAAATAGATCATCGGGATCAGCCAGCCCGGCACCTCGTCGCCGCTGCGAGCCACGCCGAGGATGTGCTGCTCCAGCGAGCCGAGCGCGCGACTGGCCAGCCGGTCGCGCCAGAGGCGGCGCGCCAACGGCAGCAGGTCGAGGTGCGGCGCGGCGGCGATGGCGAGCTGCCGGCGGTGCAGGGTG
Organism: Chloroflexota bacterium; assembly: GCA_016235055.1. NCBI lineage: Bacteria > Bacillati > Chloroflexota > Chloroflexota bacterium. The sequence goes on from JACRMK010000094.1 coordinate 29,909, forward strand.
TAGCGCGAGGCGACCAGCGGCATGTCGAACGCCTTGCCGTTGAACGTCACCAGCATGGAGCACGGCGCAAACCAGTCGTCGAGCGCGGCGAGCACGGCCGGTTCGTCGGCCGGGTCGCGCATGAAGAACTGCGCCACACGGAAGCCGCCGGGGCCGAAGCGCCCGACGCCGATCATGAACGGCAGGGTGCCAGTGCCGCCCGCCAGCCCGGTCGTCTCGGTATCGAGGAAGACGATCTCGTCGCGCGGGCAGTTCGCCATGCGCTCGTCGCGCGCCCAGCGCGCCAGCGCCGCCAGCGGGGCATCGGCGTGCAGGGGCGCGTGTCCGTGGTGGTAGTCGGCATCGTAGACACCTTCAACCACGTAGGCCGGGCCGTCGGGCGTCTCGATCTCGCGGCCGGGCACGACCAGCTCGATCCCGTAGCGGTCGATCCGTTTCTGTTTCTCAGCCGGATCGGGCGGCGGCACGTCGCGCGCGCCGACCTTGACGCCCAGCGACTTGAGTTTGGCGGACAGCCCGGACGGGGTGTTCATTCAAGCAGTTTACCAAGACGCTCACGGCTGATGCGCGCCTTGCGCAGGATGCCGGTCAGCGTGCCAACCTTGATCACGCGATGCCCGTGAATCGGCACGGGCACGACAATCCGCTCGCCACCCGGCAGAGACTTGAGCATGATATGATGGCTGCCCTCGATACGCGCCACGACAAAGCCGTCACGCTCCAAGACGCGGCGAAGGGTCCGGCCGTCGATGCGTGGCAGCCTAGGCATAGACGGTTAGTTCGACTTCTTTGCGAATGACGGGCTTTTGACGAAGCTTCAGGTTTTCGATTCCCACCACCTGGATATAACCTACGGCAGCCTCCTGCAAGTTCAACAGACATTCCTCAATCGTCTCGCCTTGAGTATAAATGTCCAATTCGGGACAATAGACGGAGTAACCGCCTTCTTCCTCGTCAAGTGCAAGTTCGGCCGTCACACTCAACTTGAAGCCGGTCTCGACGGGACGCTTAACGACGCTTTTCTTTTTGGATGCAGGCACTGGCTTCTCCTTCGTCTTGTCATTCGCCAATAATCATGTCACTCTGACATGAATTGTAATCACATGCGCTCCGGCGTCAACAATGCAGAATCCACCACAAAGCATCTCAACACAAAGTCACAAAGGCACAAAGAAAAACAGTCTTGTCGTCTTTGTGCCTGTGTGTCTTCGTGTTGAGCTATTTCTTTCAGTGGAGCATATCCAGCAGCGCCAGCGTTTCGCGCTTGCCGCCCTCGCCGCTTTCGCCGGCGGGGCCGACGCACGACGGGCAGCCGTCGGTGCAGTCGCAGGCGCGCACCAGTTCGCGCGTGCGCGCCAGCAGTTCGGCGTGCAGTTCATACAGACGCTCGCTCAGGCCGATGCCGCCCGCCACGTTGTCGTACACCACGACGGCCGGTTGGCCATCGGCCAGCGGCGAGCGCGGGTCGGAGTGCACGCCGATGTCGCGCGGATCGCACATCAGGAATAGCGGGGCGAGATGCGCGAGAGCGAACGATACTCCGGCCAGTCCGCTGCGCACGCGCACCGCCGTTTCGGCGCGCGCATGGCACGGCGGGCAGAGCGTGAGCAGGTTGCTCAACTGATTGGCCGCCAGATAGCCCCCGAAGGTGCGAAACGGCTGAATATGGTGGACGTGGTGCTCGGCATCGGTCTCCGCCACCCCGCAGTTGCGGCAGCGGAAGTTGTCGCGCTCGCGCGTCTTGCGGCGCTGCTCCTGCCAGTTCGGGCCGTAGTCGTTGCGGTCGTTGCTCCATAGCCCGGCCTCGCGCAGGCGCTCCACTGTCTCGTCGGCCACTGACAGCCAGTAACCGGTGGTGATCAGTTCGGTCGGCGGCAACTGCACCTCGCCGGTGCCGAGATTTTCATGCGTAAACAACTTGATCTTGCGGAAGCCGATCAACTGCGACGTGACCTTGACCTCGCCGTGGTACTTCGCACCGCCGGTCGCCGGCTCCACGGCCGCCTGCTCGACCAGTTCGATCGTGACCTCCTGGCGCGGCTCGGTGTAGTAGTCGGCGTCCACGCGCCGCACTTCGGCCACTTTGCGCTCCAGGTCGAGCGCGGCGCAGAAGTACGATTGGCCCTCGTGCAGGTAGATCGCCTGGGGGTGCAGCATCCAGTACGCGCTGTGCAGGTCGACCTCGCCGAGCGTCGTCACGGGCTCGTCGCCCGCGTCGTCGCCGCCGGACTGCGCGGCTGTCTGAATGACGACCGTGTCGGGCGAGGCGCTGCGCAGGGAGACCTGGTCGGCCGGATACTTCTCTGACATATAGTAGTAGCGGTCGCCCGACGAATGCAGCGCGCCCTCATCCGCGAGAAAGTCGAGAAACTCCTTGACCCGCGCCCCTTCGACGTGGCCGAACGATTCGCCCTTCTGGAACGGCAACTCAAACGCCGCGCAGCGCAGATGATGCACGAGGATGATCAGGTTGTCCGGGTTGATCAGGCCGTGCTCCGGCGTGCGCGTGAAGAACCACGACGGGTGATGCGCCAGGTACTGGTCGATCGGCGCGGCGGTCACCACCAGCAGGGCCAGGCTGTCCGTCGCCGTGCGGCCAGCGCGCCCGGCCTGCTGCCAGGTCGCTGCGATGTTGCCCGGATAGCCGACCATCACGCTCGCGCCCATCTGGCCGATATCGACGCCAAGCTCGAGCGCGTTCGTCGCCACCACGCCGCGCACCGAGCCGTCACGCAGGCCGCGCTCGATCTCGCGGCGCACCGACGGCAGGTAGCCGCCGCGATAGGCGCGCAGCGGCGTCGATGAATCGCCGCCCGGCAGCAAGTTCTCGAGCGGGCGCAACTGCTGAAGATACGACAGCAGCAGTTCGACCGAGCGGCGGCTGCGCGCAAACAGGATCGTCTGTATGTCGCGATTGAGCAGTTCGTTGCCGATCCGCACCGCCTCCAGCAACGCCGAGCGACGCAGGCCGAGATCGCGGTTGACGACCGGCGGATTGTAAATCACGAAGTGCTTCTCCCCGCGCGGCGCGCCGTCGTCGTCCACCAGCGCGACATCCTCCTCGACCAGACGCCCGGCCAGCTCGACCGGGTTAGCGATCGTCGCGGAGGCGAGGATGAACTGCGGCGACGCGCCATAGAACTGCGCGATGCGCTTCAGGCGCCGCAGGACGTTGGCCACGTGCGAGCCGAATACGCCGCGCAGCGCGTGCATCTCGTCGATCACAATGAAGCGCAGGCGCTCGAAGAAGTGCGCCCACTTCGTGTGATGCGGCAGGATGCCGGTGTGCAGCATGTCGGGGTTCGTGATGACGATGCGCGCGCCGGTTCGCACGGCGGGACGCTTGTCGACCGGCGTGTCGCCGTCGTAGGTGGCGACCAGCGGGTCGGCGGACGCCTCGTGGCGCTCGCCGACCGCCAGCGACCAGAGCTCGGCGAAGCCGCGCAGGGTCGCGGCCTGGTCCTGTGCCAGCGCTTTAGTCGGGAAGAGGTAGAGCGCGCGCGTTTCGGGTTCGCGCAGCAGCCGGTCGAGCACCGGCAGGTTGTAGCAGAGCGTCTTGCCGCTGGCCGTGCCGGTCACGACCGCGACGTGCCGGCCGGCCTGCACGGCGTCCCACGCAGCGATCTGGTGCGTGTAGAGGCGGTGGATGCCGCGCGCGCGGAGCGCCTCGGCCAGCCGCGGGTGCAGGCCGACCGGGAAGTCGCCCAGCCGCGCGGCGCGCGCCGGGATCGTCTTCCACGCCGCAACGTTGCGCGCAAATTGCGGATCGTTGCGCCAGCGATCGAGCAGGTCGGCGAGCGGCATGCGGTTCGCGGCGGCGCGCCGCCTACTCCATGCGCCGCATGTGCGGGCTCATCACGGTTGCCAGCAAGATCAAGACGGCCCCGACCATGCTGGTGATCGCGATCGCATAGGCGGGACTGGCGAGCGCCTCAGCCAGACCGCCAATCAGCAAGCCGCCCAGTGGCTGAAAGCCCCAGGTCAGCGCATAGACGCTGAATACGCGCCCGCGGTACTCGTCGGGGGTTGCCAGTTGCAGCAGCGTCGAGTTGAGGGCGTTCATAACCGACCAGGCGATGCCCGACACAAAGAGCAGCGCGATCGACACGTAGTAGTTCAGCGACAATCCGAACAGCGCGATGACCACTGAGTGCCCGACCATCACCACGATCATCCACAGCCCTTTGCGTGACGTGCCGGTCAATCCGGCCATGGCAAGCGCCGCGATCAACGCGCCGACGCCGACCGCGCCCTGCAGCACACCCAGCCCCCCGGGTCCCACCTGCAAGATATCGCTGGCGAATAGCGGAACGAAATTCATGTACGGCAGCGAAAACAGTGTTGGCACCGTCACCGTCAGAATGAGCGTCAATATCGTCGCATCGCGGCGCATGAACTGCAAACCATCCACCAGATTGCGCACCGGGTGCACCGCGCGATGCCGCGGCGGATGCGGCGGGATCTCCATCTGCGCAACCCAGATCATAGCCCAGATATACGAGGGCACCATGAGTATGAAGATGCCCTTCGTGTCCACCGTCGCAATCAACATGCCCGCCAGCGCCGGCCCCACCACCCGCATGGCATTCCACGCAGCGGACTGGAGGGCGGTTGCGTTGAGCAGATCGCTGCGGTCCACCAGCGCCGGAACCAGCGCCTGCCGAAGCGGTATGTTGAGCGCCTGCGCAACGCCAAACAAGAACGCGATCAACAGCACGTGCCACATCTGCACCAGGTCAAACGCCACCAGTGCCGCGAACACCGAGATGAACACCAAGCTGCCGGCCTGATAGGTCATCAGCAGTCGCTTGCGCTCGAAGCGGTCCGCCAGCACACCCCCCAGCAGGGAAAAGATGAGCAACGGGACCCCGGAGGCGACACCGAGCAACGCCAACCACCCCGCTCGATTGGTGTCCTCCATCTGGATGACCAGCCAACCCAGCCCGACACTGAACATCCAGTACGACGCCTGAGTTGCCAGGTTCCCGATCCACAGGAGCTTGAAGTCGCGATATTTGAGCGAGCCGAAGATGCGCCCTAGCGCGGCTCGAGCTGCCGATTGGTCTCCCACGGGGGCAATTGCCATAAGGGATGAAGGCCTCGCAAGTAATGAGTGCTCCTAAGTATAAGCCCTTTACAGGCCAACCCCAATACGTTTGGCCAGCAATTCCCAATTTGGCTCTGACCGGTACTTTCCAATGTGGGCTTGTCACATACTGGTGCACAGGCGCTTATCACGCAAGCCGATTCGACGAGTACGTCGTGCTGCCCTCCCCCCGACCCCCTCCCAACGAAGTTGGGAGGGGGAGCGATTCGATGGGGATGAGGGGCATACTGGCGGCCGACTCCAAAATGAGAATTGCTGACGTTTGGCCGTGTCAGAGCGACTCAAGAGTCATTGCGCGACGCCACCTGGGGACTAACAGCGCGCATCGACAAGCGCAGCATGCTGCGCGGTACTGAGCGCCGTCGAAGCGTACGCTGAGCGTGTAGAAGCGTGCGCTGGGCTTGTCGAAGCGCATACCGCTGTGACAGTAGGCTCGGGCTTCGACCGGCCCGGCGTAGAGCCTCCTAACAGCCAGACCAGCCCACCGTGTGACCGCCTACGGCTCAGCCATTAACTGGCGGAAACGTCCCTGCCAAAGCGCCTCGCCGCGCACGTACTTGGTGATGGTGATATCGGAGAACTTCGGGGCCAGCTCGGCCAACGCCATGGGCAGGTCGCTCCACAGCTCGCCACGCAGCATGACCTCGAGCTTGTTGGCGTACTTCTCAGCCCATGCCCACTCCGTGCGGAACTTGTCCGCCTTCACGAAGTAGTCGCGCTTTTCCCAGGCGGTGGCCGACTGGTCCACGCCGGCCGCAATGCCGCGCAGCGAATAGACGATCAACGCGACCAGGTCTTTGGCCTCGTCGTCGACTTTCGGTTTCGTCATCAAGCGACGCAGCGCTTCCGCCACGGTCCGGCGCAACTGGTTGCGCTCGGTGCCCGGATTATTCCCGTTGATCAACCGGCTCACGGCCCACTCCCGATCATGCGTTAGTTTGCACAAATAAAAACGTCGCGGCATTAACAAGCCGCCGGCAACGAGGGCATTATACCACAACTCGCCCGGGATAGCACAATTGTTCTGTCACGGGGCAGCAATTCTCATTTTGGCCCTGGGCGGGTACTTTCCATTGCCAGCTTGCTATGAACTGGCCCCCTGGTGCTTGTCACGCATGCTGGCTCGCCAAGAAAGCGGCGTTGCCCTCCCCGTTAGCTTTTCCCCTGCGCCCCCGCGCGCGCGGGGGCGCAGGGGCCAGGGGATGAGGAGGCCGCCTGGCGGCCGACTCCAAAATGAGAATTGCTGGTCACGGGGCATATCGGCAAATTGCCGGAACTCACTCCCCGTTAGCTTTTCCCCTGCGCCCCCGCGCGCGCGGGGGCGCAGGGGCCAGGGGATGAGGAGGCCGCCTGGCGGCCGACTCCAAAATGAGAATTGCTGGTCACGGGGCATATCGGCAAATTGCCGGAACTCACGCATCCGTCATGCCGGCATGTTGTACGCCGGCATCCAGGTCAGCGCGTAGCTTGCGTGCAGGCCATGGACGCCTTGCCTGGATTCCGGCTTCCGCCGGAATGACGGCGGGGCTGAGTCGCGTTTGGTACCGGTCGTGGCGCTCCGGCACGTTTCACGCATACCCGTGCCGGGGCCACAGCGCCCGCCGCCATGCGCTGCCCCGGTCAATGGTATAATGTCTGGAAGTCCGGCGCACGACGGCAAACGTCCGCGGCGTGCCGGGCGATTGCTTGCCCACAGAATTCACTCATTGAGGCCTTATGGTTCCCAAGGAAGTTGAGATGATCGTCGCCCGGCAGTTGGCCAGCTATCTGGCATTGCCGATGTTCCTGGTCGATCCCGCGGGCGACCTGATGTACTACAATGAGCCGGCCGAGGAAATCCTCGGCGTGCGCTATGAGGAAACCGGTTCCTTGACGGCCGAGCACTGGGCGGCCATTTTCTCGCCCATGAACGAGTCCGGCGAGACCATCAGTAGCGAACAGCTTCCCTTGAATATTGCGTTGACCAAGCGCCAGCCCGCCCACAACACCTTCTGGATCCGCGGCGCCGACCGGCGCGCGCGCCACATCTCCGTGACGGCCATCCCGGTCATCGGCCAGTCCGACCGCTTCCTCGGCGCCATCACGATCTTCTGGCAGGTGGGCGCGTGACTCGCGTCACCTTGTGGGGCACGCGCGGCTCGCTGGCCTCGCCGGGGCCGGAAACCGCGCGCTACGGCGGCAACACGTCGTGCGTGGAGGTGCGCGGCCACAGTGGGACGGTGCTGGTGCTGGATGCGGGCACGGGGCTGCGCCGGCTCGGACGCGACCTGCCGGTCGGACTGCGGCGCGTGGACATTCTGCTGACCCACCTGCACATGGATCACATCCAGGGACTCGGCTTCTTCGGTCCGCTGCTCGACCCGTCGATCGACGTGCACATCTGGGGACCGGCCAGCACCACGCTGAACCTACACGCGCGGCTGTCGCGCTACCTGTCGCCGCCCACCTTCCCGATCTCGTTGGCCGACCTGGAGCGCATGCCTGAACTGCACGAGGTGCCGTGCAGTGTGTTTGAGATCGGAGAGTTTCGTATATCAACCGCGCTGGTCAGCCACCCCGGCCCCACCGTCGGCTACCGGATCCAGTCGCCGGACGGTGTCGTCACCTACCTGCCTGACCATGAGCCGGCGCTCGGCGTGCGCCACTTCCCGCAGTCGAAAGACTGGACGTCCGGCTATGCGCTGGCCGCCGAGTCCGACCTGCTGATTCACGATACGCAGTTCACACAGCCGGAGTACGAGGCGCGGATTGGCTGGGGACACAGTTCAATCTCGCAGGCGTTCGCGTTCGCGCGCATCGCCGAGGCAAAGCATCTGATCACGTTCCACCACGACCCCGACCATAGCGACGCCGATCTGGATCGCATCATGGGGCAGGCAATCGAGCAGGCGAAGCCGGAGTTTGGCGTGACAACCGGCGCAGAGGGCGAGACGTTCCAACTAGGCCACACTGCGACCGGCGCAACCGGCGACGCAGACGCGGACTGAACCACCGCGTCGCATTCAAAGGAGAGAGCTATGCGCGAAGTCGTGATTATCGAAGCGGTGCGGACGCCCGTTGGCCGCTTTGGCGGCGTGCTCAAGGACGCACACCCGGTGGATCTGGCGGCGAAGGCGCTGACCGAAGTCGTGCGCCGCGCCGGCATCCAGAAGAGCGACGTCGAAGACGTTGTCATGGGCTGCGTAACGCAGACGCAGGACCAGGGCGGCAACATCGGACGGCTGGCCGTGCTGCAAGCCGGCTTCCCGATCGAAGTGCCATCCGTCTCGATCAACCGCATGTGCGGCAGCAGCCAGCAGGCGGTGCACTTCGGCGCGCAGGCGATCGCGGCCGGCGACGCCGACGTGGTCATCGCGGCCGGCGTGGAGAGCATGACCCGCGTGCCGATGGGCTCCGACTTCACGTTCGACACCCTGCCCGGCCAATTCCCCTTCGACCTTGTGCCACAGGGCATCTCGGCCGAGCTGATCGCCGAGCAGTGGGGCCTCTCCCGTGCGGCGCTCGACCAATTCGCGTTCGAATCGCACACGAAGGCGGCCGCCGCAACGAAAGAGGGCCGTTTCCAGAACGAGATCATGCCCGTGACGGTCAGTGCCGGCGGTGAACAGAAGACGGTCGCCGTGGACGAGGGCATTCGCATGAACCCCGACCTGGCCCGGATGGGCACGCTGAAGTCGCCCTTCAAGGAAAACGGCGTGGTGACGGCAGCCAACGCCAGCCAGATCAGCGATGGCGCGGCGGCCATCCTGCTCATGTCGGCCGAGCGCGCGCAGGCGCTCGGTGTGCGACCGCGCGCGCGCGTACTGTCGCGTGTCGCAGTCGGCTCGGACCCGATCCTGATGCTCACCGGCGTCATCCCCGCGACGCGCAAGGCGCTGGAACGCGCCGGGCTGTCGATCGACGACATGGACGCGATCGAGGTCAATGAGGCGTTCGCCTCGGTTGTGCTGTCGTGGGCGCAGGAGATCGAGCCGGACATGGCGAAAGTGAATGCCAACGGCGGCGCGATCGCGCTCGGGCACCCGCTCGGCGCCAGCGGAGCGCGCATCATGACCACGTTGCTGCACCGGCTGGAACGCAGTGGCGGGCGCTACGGCCTGCAGACGATGTGCATCGGCTGGGGCATGGCGACCGCGACGATTATTGAGCGGATCGGCGCCTAGCCCGCACACCATCTGCCAATCAGTGGACAGGCTCCAACGCCGGGCCGATGCAGTCCTCTACGGAAAGGAGTCGCTGGTATGGCAACTACGAATCGGAAGACCCGAAACCGTCGGCTCATCCCGCTATTTGCCCTGGGGGCGCTAGTCGTCTGTGCCGTGGCAAGCGGGCTGGCGTTCGCGTTCTGGCAAGGACTATTCGATACACGCGAGCAACTACAAAACACCACCGAGATCCAAGAGGCCGTGTTTCAGGTGGCAAGCCACGACTATTACGACCACTTCGGCGAGCGGCCCGTGATAGAGCCGCGAACCCGTGATTTCAAGACGTTTGATGGGAACCAGGTTTGGCTGGACAATGGGGCCCGCGCGCTTGTGGTACGCGCTTGCACCGGCGCAAAATCCACGGCGGACCTCTACCGCGTTGAGGCGAGGGTTCAACTGCAAAACACGACGACGATGCTCCCTTTGCCGGGCAATCGCAGCGTCAAGGCCGCCTTTTGGGCTTTGAGCATCCACCAGATGCGGAGTTGCCGGTTGAGCGACTGACGCGCCATCCTGGCGATGTTGCGCCGCCAACCGGTTAACGTGCGAGGCCCCCGTGAACAAACGAAAACTGCGATTCATCCTGGTGTTCATCGCCGCGCTGGCGCTCACGCCGCTGCTGCCCCTGTACGTCGAGCGGACCATGCTGCGCTCGTGGCGCACGGACCAGGTCGGCGATACGGTTGACTGGGGCTGGGCGATCGTCACCCTGGGCGGCTACTGGCAGGATTACACCTATCTGAGGCCGGAGCAGCAGCCGGCGCTCTGGCTCGCCGTGAATCTCGCACTCGCCGTCGCCTATGCCCTGCTGATAGCGATGGTGAGCGACTTCATCGTAGCGCGACGCGCCCGATGACTTTCTACTTTCGCCGCTTCGCCAGTTCCGCTTCAACTTCGTCCCACGTCACACCCTGTTCGACGAGCAGCACCAGCAGATGATAGATCAGGTCGGCCGACTCGTACACGACCCGGTCGCGCGATTGCGCCGTCGCCGCGACGACGACCTCGACCGCCTCCTCGCCAAGCTTCTTGACGATCTCGACGCGCCCCTTCTCGAACAGCGACGCCGTGTACGAGCCGGGCGGCGAGTTCTGCCGCCGCTCGCGGATCAGATCGTACAGCGCCGGGATGATCGCTACGCCGGTTTGCGTTTCAGCCATGCGGCATACACTCCTTGCATCTGGGCAACATGATCGCGCACGTGCCGCTCGTACGTGTCCAGCCACTGCTCCAGCGTGACGACCCCGTTGTCGGAGTGCACGAACGTGCGCGACCACGCCTCGTCCGGCAGCGTCGCGATCAGCTTGTGCGTTGTCAATCGCAGCCACTTGAACAGTTCGAGCGCGTCATCGGGGCTCTGGCCGTGGTAGTCAAGCTCGCGTGCCCAGCGCATCTCGTCGTAAGCGTAGATGCCGCTGCCCGGTTCGGCGATCGCGCGGCGGCAGCGGATGAACGAGTTGGTCTCGCTGTCGGTGATGTGGACCACGATCTCGTGGATCGTCCACCGGTCCGGTGCGGGGCGAAACTGCCACATCGTGCGCGGGAACTGTTCCAGCGCCTTGACGAGCACGCTGTGCGCCGCGCCATAGGCCGCGATACGCTGCCTGCGCTCTTCCGGTGTCATGATCATCTGCTTGTCGCAACCGTTCAGGCTGCCCCCTCCACTTTGTTGAAGAAGCAACTCACCGCACCGGTATGGCACGCCGGGCCGCGCGGCTCGACGAGCACGAGCAGGGTGTCGCCATCGCAGTCGGCCCGCACCTCGACGACACGCTGCGTATTGCCCGACGTCTCGCCCTTGTGCCAGAACTCCCGCCGGCTGCGGCTCCAGAACACCGTCTCGCCGCTCTCGAAGGTGCGCGCCAGCGAGTCGCGGCTCATGAACGCGACCATCAGCACCTCCTTCGTCTGCGCATCCTGCACGACGGCCGGAATCAGGCCCTGGCTGTTGTATTTCAGTTCTATCAAGGAGCGCTACTCCTTCAATATTGGATCAAGCGCGATCACTTTGGCGACCGCAAACAGATTCTCGGCCTGGAAGTTCGTCCAGTTGATCTTGGCCGCCGTCGCCGCATCCAGCGACAGGCGCGCGATCAGCGCGTCCTTCGGATTGCCGAACACGTCGAAGGCGCGCAGTGTGGCCGACACCTCGACGCCGGCGATCGTTACGCCAGGCGCGGTATAGACGCCGCGAAACAGTGCGGTCGCCTCCGACTTCAAGGTGGTCCGCGTCTTCACGGCGTCGCCGGTGTCTTCGATGACCCACGCGACGGTCGCCAGCTTCGCGCCGGCCAGCGCCGGGGCGTCGGCGAGCTTGAAGTCGAGCAAGCGGTTCGTGATGCGCGGCGAAGGTGCCAGCAGCTTCTCAACCGCCGTCTTGAGCTGCGTCTCGGAGCCCGGCAGCGGGAAGCCCGACTTGCGTACGAGCGCCGTCAGGTCGCCCAGGTCGAACGAAACGTTGTTGAACGTCAGGCGAGTCGGGCCTGGCGTCTGCGTCGTATCGAAGACGAAGAACGTCGGCTCCGGCCGCACGACACACTGCCCCAGCACCGAGCCAGGGTAGTTGGTCTTGTAGAGCGCCTTGAACGGATCCATGTCCGTGGACGTGGTCTCGTAGCGGCGGCTGCCGGACATCAGCGCAAGGTTGTCCGCGTGCGCGCACGCCACCTGCGCGGTCGCGCTCTTGAGTTCGCCGACGAAGACGATGAACAGGCCGTTGCGCGGCTTGGTGCGGGTCAGTTCCTGCCAGAACTCGAGCCGTTGCAGCGTCAACACTGCGGCCGGGCCGGATATCTGTCCCGCCAGCGGCACAAAGTACTTTGAGACTGGCGACGAGCCGACCGGCGTCGGGATCGCCGTCGGCACGCTCGTCGCCGGAGGGCGGGTCGCCGTCGGGGCGGGCGTCGCGCTCGGTACTGGCGTTGCCGCTGGCAGAGACGTGGGCGACGGCACGGGCGTCGCCGTTGCCTGCGGCGTGTTGGTCGGTGTCGCCGTCGGCGGCGGCGGCGTTGACACGACATCCGGCGTCATCGGGCTGCACGCGGCCAGCGCCAGCGCGCAAGCTATCACCCAGCCCCGCAACCCGGCGAAACATGTGCGCATGTTCTCCTCCTGGCTACATAGGCCGCACGGCCACTCCGTTGTTCAGTAGGTATTCCTTCACATCGCGAATCGCCAACTTGCGGTCGTGAAACAGCGACGCGGCCAGCGCCGCCCCGGCGCCACCTTCGACCAGCGCAGCGCGAAAATCGTCCAGCTTGCCCGCACCGCCCGACGCGATCACCGGGATAGACACCGCCTGCGCGATGGCGCTTGTGAGCGCGATGTCGTAGCCGTTCAGGCGGCCGTCCTCGTCCATGCTCGTCAGCAGGATTTCACCCGCGCCGCGCTGCTCGGCTTCGCGCGCCCACTCGACCGCATCGCGGCCAGTCGGCGTGCGCCCGCCTTGCACATAGACTTCCCAGCGACCGCCGCTCGCGCGCTTGGCGTCGATCGCCACGACGATGCACTGCACGCCGAAGTTCTCGGCGCTCTGGCTGATCAGCGCGGGGTTCTGTACCGCCGCCGTGTTGATGCCGACCTTGTCAGCGCCGGCACGCAGGATCGCACGCACATCGTCCACGCTGCGCACGCCGCCGCCTACCGTGAACGGGATGAACACCGCATCGGCGACCGCGCGCACCATGTCAAGTATGGTTCCGCGCCGCTCGTGCGACGCCGTGATGTCGAGGAACACCAGCTCGTCGGCGCCCTCGCGGTCGTAGACGGCACCCTGCTCGACCGGGTCGCCCGCGTCGCGCAGGTTGACAAACGAGACGCCCTTGACGACGCGCCCGTCTTTGACATCCAGGCACGGTATGATGCGTTTGGCCAGCATGGTTCGTTTCCTTGCAGGCGCTAGGCGGCCGCGCTCAGTGCATCGACTAACTTCACAGCACCCGTATACAGCGCCTGCCCGATGATGACGCCTTCGATGCCGTCGGCCGCGTGCGCGCGCAGCTGCGTGATATCGTCCAGCGACGCGACGCCGCCCGACGCGATGATCGCCACGCCGCTCGCTCGCGCCAGGTCGCGCGTGGCGGCCACGTTGACGCCTTGCAGCATGCCGTCGCGCGCAATATCCGTGAACACGATCCGCTCAACGCCCATCGCGCCCATGCGCCGTGCCACTTCGGATGCCGTCAACGCCGATGTCGTCTGCCAGCCGTGCGTGGCAATCATGCCGTCCTTGGCGTCAAGCCCGGCGACAATGCACGCCGCGCCCCAGCGCGCCACCGCCTCGCGCACGATCTCGGGCTGCTGCACCGCGACGGTGCCGAGCACGACGCGCGCCACGCCCATGCCGAGCGCGGCCTCGATGCCGTCCAAATCGCGCAGGCCGCCACCGAACTGCACCGGCACCGTCACGGCCGCCAGAATGCGGCGCAGCGCCGCCAGGTTCGGGCTCTCGCTCGCCGCGTGGCCGCTGCCGGTGAACGCGCCGTCAAGGTTGACGACGTGCAGCCAGCGCGCGCCCTGCGCCGCCCACTGCTGCGCCTGCTGAGCCGGATCGTCGGCGTAGACGGTCTGCGCGTTGGGGTCGCCCTGCCGCAGGCGGACGACCTTGCCGCCGCGCATGTCAATGGCCGGGTAGATGTTCATGTCAGAGTAGCTTGAACACCCACTTCGCCATGCCGAGTGCGCCCTGCTTCCACGGCACGCGGTGCGAGACACCCGACGTGTGCTCGAAGTCCTTGAGGTGCGCGATGTACCACTGGTAGTTGCGCACGAGCGCCTGCTTGTTGGAGAACTTCGGCGCGTAGCCGAGCTTCTTCTGCGCGCGCTCAATCGACACGAACGACTCCTCGCCGGCCGTCTCGTACACCCAGCGGTAGAGCGGCGACAGCTTGAGCGCCTCCAGCACCTTCAGGATGGCGATGATTGGCCCCTTCGGCAGCGGCACGATGCGCTTCTTGAAGCCGGCCTCGGTCAGCACGGCCTGGTAGTCCTCGCCCATCGTCGTGAACTCGCCCGCGCCGATGTTGAACGTGTCGTTGACTACCGACGCGTCGAGCGTGGCGCACAGGTAGATGGCGTCGCACAGGTCTGCGACGTCGAGCAACTGGTAGCGGTTCTTGCCGCTGCCGATCATCGGGAAATTCGCGCCGTCCTTGGCCCAGTCATAGAGCAGCGCGAAGACGCCGAGGCGCTCCGGCCCCACGAACGACTTCGGGCGGATGACCGGCACGCACATCCCCTTGGCGCGGTATTCGGCACAGATCTGCTCGGCCTGCACCTTCGCCTCGCCGTACGGGCCGACGCCGTGCAGGCGGTCGTCTTCCAGCAGCGGGTGATGATCGGGGATGCCGTACACGGCCGTCGAGGAGATATGGATCATCCGCTCGACCTTGTGCTCGTACGACGACTGTAGCACAACACGTAGGCCATCGATATCGGTGGAAAGGATGTCGGCCGGGGTGTAGAGCGGAAGCGCGGCGGCGGTGTGCACCACGATCTGCACGCCCTCCATTGCGCGGTCGACGTCGTCCTTGCGGCGAATGTCGCCCTTGACGACCTTGACGCGATCTTTCTCCGGGTACGTGAAGTCCGCGATATCCAGCGACACGACGGAATGCCCGCGCGCCAGCAGATGGCGCACGAGGTTGATACCCAGGAAACCGGCGCCGCCGGTGACGAGGTAGGTTTTCGGTGTTGAGTTCGACATGGCTAACTGGTTAAACCGCGCTCCTTGTATTCAATCTCACCACAAAGACACCAAGACACAAAGAGATTCTTCCAGGTTTTCTTTGTGCCTCTGTGTCTTTGTGGTGAATAGGTTTGCTAGACTGATTCGCCGGCGAGGCGCGCGAAGTTGCGCAGCATCTGCAGGCCAACCTGCTGGCTCTTCTCCGGGTGGAACTGAAAACCGTAGATGTTGTCCCGCGCAACGACCGACGCGAAGTCGCCGTCGTACTCGGTGGTGGCGCAGGTGTCGGCCGCGCGGGCCGGCACGCAGTAGTACGAGTGCACGAAGTACGCGTAACTGCCGCTCGGCACGTCGGCCAGCAGCGGCGTATCGCGCACGACCTGCACCTGGTTCCAGCCGATGTGTGGCACCTTGACGCCGCCCGAGAACCGCTTGACCTGACCAGGCAGCAGGCTGAGCCCGGCGTACTGGCCAAGTTCCTCGCTCTCATCGAACAGTAATTGCATACCCAGGCAGATGCCGCCGAACGGCCGGCCGCTGGCAACAAACTCGTGAATCGGGTCCACAAAGCCGGCCTCGCGCAGGTTGCTCATCGCCTGCCCGAACGCGCCGACCCCGGGGATCACCGCGCCGCGCGCGTGCGCCAGGTCGTCCGGCGTGGTCAACAACTGTGCCTCCACGCCGATCTGCGCGAAGGCGCGCTGGACGCTGCGCAGGTTGGACAGCTTGTAGTCAATGATCGCGATCACGCGCTGGCTCTCCGGCCCGGCCTCACAGCACGCCCTTCGTTGACGGCACATCTGCACGGCGCGGATCGGGCTCGACCGCATCGCGCAGGGCGCGGCCGAGCGCCTTGAACAGCGCCTCCGCCTTGTGGTGGTCGTCGCGCCCGTACAGCACCCGCGCATGCAGGTTCATCCGCGCATGGGTCGCCAGCGATTCGAGCACGTGCGGCACCAGGCTCGTGCCGAGCGCGCCGATTGACGGCGTGCTGAACGCCGCCTCGACGACCGTGTACGGCCGCCCGCTCAGGTCCACGGCGACGAACGCCAGCGCCTCGTCCATCGGCACGTAGGCATAGCCCATACGCCGGATGCCGCGCCGGTCACCTAGCGCGCGGTCGAGCGCCTGCCCCAGCACGATCGCGACGTCCTCGACCGTGTGGTGCTCGTCGATCTGCAGGTCGCCCTGCGCCTGTACCGTCAGGTCGAACAGGCCGTGCACGGCCACATGCGTCAGCAGGTGGTCGAAGAACGGCACGCCGGTCGCAATCGCATGGCGGCCGCTGCCGTCCAGCCCAAGCGTCACGGCGATGGTCGTTTCGTTCGTGCGGCGGTCGATGCTGGCCGCGCGCGGTGCGCCGCTCGCGCTCATGACGCGACAATCGCCTTCAACGCATCGACGACCATGCGCGTCTCGCGCGGGGTGCCGATGCTGATGCGGATGCAGTTCTTGACGTACTCGCTGTCGAACGAGCGGATCAGACAGCCATGTTTGGCCATCGCTCCGGCCAGGTCGGCCGCGCTGCGCCCCTCTACGCGCGCCAGCAGAAACGAGCCGTGGCCGCGCACCGGTTGCAGGAACGGGAACTGTGACAGTTCTTCGAACAGCTTCTCGCGCTCCTCGATGATCAGCCCAGCGATCTTTTTCGTGTAATCCCAATCTTCCAGCGCGGCCGTTGCGGCGACGGCGCCGATTGCATTGATGTTAAACGGCGGCGTGATCTTCCAGAGGTTGTCCGCCAGGATCCGGGGGAAGACGCCGTAGCCGATGCGCAGGCCGGCCAGCGCCGGCCCTTTGCTGAAGGTGCGCAGGACCGCGAGGTTGTCGTACTTGAGCGTCCAGTCCATGAAGTTGTACGGCGCAAAGTCGGCGTACGCCTCATCGACGATGACGAACACGGGCAGGTTCAGCAGGCGCTTGAGGTGCTCCGGCGGTAGCAGCGTGCCGTCCGGGTTGTTCGGCGCAGTCAGCCAGAGCGCCTTGATGCCGGGTTCGGCGGCGACGGCGGCCTCGATCCCGTCGAGGTTCAGCGAGAAGTCCTCGTCGCTGCGCGGCACGTTCACGGTGCGCCCATGCGCCATGCTCGCTTCCATCCGGTACATTTCGAACGACGGCGGGCAGTCGATGATCGCGTCACCCGGACGCAGCAGCACGCGCATCAGCATCTGGATCACTTCGTCGAGGCCGTTGCCCACGGCGATGCGCTCAATCGGCGCGCCGGTGTGTTTTGAGAGCGCCTCGCGCAGGCGCAGGTACATCGGGTCGGGGTAGTAATGCAGCTCGTTGAACCTGGCAACCGCCTCGATGACCTTCGGCGATGGTCCGTACAGGTTCTCGTTCGACGAGAGCTTGGCCAGGTTCTCCACTGGAATGCCGAGCCGCTTCGACGCGGCCTCCAGCGAGTTCGTCCACTGGAAGAGCGGCTGCTCAAGAATGTCCGGCCGGATTAGTGTGCTGAAATCGAATGACACGAGTCTCCCTTTCTAGCCGCTAGCGGCTGGCTGCCAGTCTCTGTCTGACGGCGTTGGCGTGCGCGGTCAGGCCTTCGGCCTCGGCCAGTGTGATGGCCGTGCCCGCGATGTTTTGCGCCGTCGGCTCGCCCAGCATGAACACGCTGATGATCTTCTGGAAATCGTTGACGTTGAGCGGCGACCCGAAGCGCGCTGTGGCGCTCGTTGGCATGATGTGACTCGGCCCGATGGCGTAGTCACCCAGTGCCTCGGAGGTCTGGTGCCCGACGAAAACGCCGCCGGCATTCTGCACCCGCCCGACCAGCGACCACGCGTCGCGCACCAGCAGGCACATGTGCTCCGGCGCGTACAGGTTGCCGAGTTCGAGCGCCTCGTCCAGCGAGCCGACGACGATGATCGCGCCTTGCCCGGCCAGCGCTTGCGCAATGATGGCGCGGCGCGGCAACAACGGCATCTGGCGCTCCAGTTCCTGCGCGACCGCCTCGGCCTGCGCGTCGCTGGTCGTCAGCAGCACCGCCGAGGCCAGCGGGTCGTGCTCGGCCTGCGCTAGCAGGTCGGCGGCGACCCAGGCCGGATCGGGCGAATCGTCGGCAATCAGCAGCGTCTCGGTCGGGCCGTACAGCCCGTCGATGCCGGTCTGCCCGTAGACCATTCGCTTGGCGAGCGTGACGAACAACCCGCCCGCGCCGACGATCTTGTCAACGCGCGGCACCGGCCCCGCGCCGTACGCCATCGCGGCGATCGCCTGCGCGCCGCCGACCGCGAAGACCTTATCGACGCCGACCGTGCGCGCGGCGGCCAGCACCACCGGCGCCACGTGCCCGTCGCTCTGCGGCGGGCTGCACACGATGATCTCGCGCACGCCGGCCACCTGCGCCGGGACCACGGCCATCAGCAGCGACGACGGGTACGGGGCGCGGCCGCCCGGCGCGTACACGCCAACCCGCTCCAGCGGGCGAATCATCTGGCCGAGCGCGGTGCCGTCGGTTTCCCAGTCCAGCCATGAGCGGCGCAACTGCTTCTCGTGGAAGGTACGCACGCGCGCGGCCGAGTGGGCCAGCGCCTCGCGCACCGCCAGCGGCGTCTCCTCGAACGCGGCGTCGATCTCGCTGGCGCTGACGGCAAACGTGGCCGGCACCACGCCTTCCAGCTTCTGCGACCACTCGCGCAGCGCGTCTGCGCCGCGCTCGCGCACCGACGCCACAATGCGCGCCGTCGCCTGATCGGGCGAGAGCGACTCGCCGAACAGCCGCGCCAGCCCGTCCAGCAGTTCGGGCGACACCTCGCGGTCGGTCAGCGAGCGGTTGCGGGTGATGAAGCGCCGGCCCTCGGCGGCATCCCGGATGATACGCACGACGGGCATCAGGCCAGCCTCGCATTCCGGCGGCGCACAATCTTCTCGACCAGCGCCCGCGGGTGGCGTATGACGGCGGACTCGGCCTCCATGACGCTCAGGCCGGCGCCGAGCGCCACGTCGATCGCGCGCGCCTCGTCCAGCAGGTCGGCCGGGCTGTGCGCGTCGGAATTGACGGCGAGCCGGGCGCCCGCCTCGCGCGCCACCTGCGCGGTATGCCCGTTGGTCAGCGCGTGCCGCAGCCGCGACGTCAGTTCCAGGTGCACGTCGGTGGCGGCCGCAATGCGCGCCTCTTCGATCGTGATGAAGCCGGGATGCGCCAGCACGTCCACAAACGGCGACTCGACGGCCGCGCGATTGGTGCCCTTGGCGACCGGCTCCGCCAGCGTCTCGCCGTGCACGACGACGATATCCGCACCAAGCCGCTTAGCATCCTCGGCCAGCATGCCGATCCGCGCCGGCAGCACATGCGTCAGTTCGATGCCAACCAGAAACTCCAGCTCAAAGTCGGCCGCCTGCTGCACGGCGTAGTTCTGCAGGCGGTTGATGATTTCTTCGAGATTGGAGGCGTCGGCGTGGTCCGTAATCGCCAGCGCGACCGTGCCGTTCACGACGGCGCGCCGCAGCAACTCGCTCGGCAGCATCTCGCCGTCGGAGAAGAATGTGTGCGTATGCAAATCAATGCGCATGAATCATGTCCTTGCGTGGCCGAGCCGTTCAGGCGGCTTCCGGCAGCGACCGGCCGATTGTCTCGACCAGCCGGTTGATGCGGTCGGAATACATGACCAGGCTGGCCCGGTTCACAATCAGGCAGGCCGCCGAATGGAGTATCGTCTCGATCTCGACGAGGCCGTTCTCGCGGAGCGTGCGTCCGGTATCCACCACGTCCACCAGCAGGTCGGCCAGGCCGATCGCCGGGCCGAGCTCGATCGAGCCGCTCAGCCCGATGATCTCGGCGCTCAGGCCGTGACGCGAGAAGTGGTCGCGCGTGATGCGCGGGTACTTTGTCGCCACGCGCAGGTTGGTCAGCAGCCGCAGGTTGGCCTGTTTCTGCTGCGGCGTCCCGGCCACCACGATTCTACATTGACCAAACGGAAGCGTCAAAGGCTGGAGCACATCGACACCCGATTCGCGCACGACATCCTCGCCCACGATGCCGAGATCGGCCGCGCCGTGCTCCACGTACGTGACCACATCCACCGGTTTGACGAGGATCAGTCGCCAGCCGCCGTCGGTCGAGGTGAACATCAACCGCCGCGAATCCTTGTGCGCCTCGGCGAAATGCACGCCGCCGCTCTCCAGCGCCCGCAGCGAATTGCTCAGCAGGCGTCCTTTCGGCAGCGCAATCGTCAAGCCTCGCATCACGACCCTTTCTGCGCGCACGGCATCACGCGCGCCGCGCCGAGCGAGCGCGCATATTCGGCCAGCGCGCCGCCGCTGCGCCCCTGCAAGTCGACCAGCACGCGGTCGCCCGCGCGCCGCGCCTCCGCGATCAGCGCCATGCACGCGGCGTGCTCGCACGCCTCCCCCACCGCGTCCGGAGCGATGGAGACGCGCCGGTCCTGCAGCGCGAGCATGGCGCGCTCCACCTCGACCGCGAAGCCAACGGCCGGCAGGCTGACGCCATAGTGGCCGATCAGCTCGTCGTAGCGGCCGCCGCTGACAATCGGGTAGCCGATATCCGGCACAAAGCCCTCGAACACGATGCCGGTGTAGTAGTCCATGCCGCGCAGGGCGGCCAGGTCCACGCTGATTTCATCGCCGTAGCCCATCGCCTCCAGCCGGCTCATGACTGCCTGCAGGTCGTCGATCGCTGTGGTGGTTGCCTCATCGATACACAACTCGCGCGCGTCATCCAGCCAGCGATCACTGTGCCGCCAGTGTGGCAGGCGCGTCAGAATCGCCTTGCGATCCGGTGCAATCGGCATGTCGCGAAGCAGTTCCTGCAATGCACCGCTCGATCGCCGCTCGATCGCCGCCCGCACGCGCGCGATCTGCTCGTCGTCCAGCCCCAGACCGGCCACCAGCGCGCGGAAGTACGCCATCTGGCCGAGGCTGAAGCGATAACCGCTCAGCCCCATCGCGCGCAGCGATTCAACGGCCAGCGCCACCGCTTCGGCATCGGCTACGGCGGAGCGCACCCCGATCAACTCGATGCCCGCCTGGGTGAACTGGCGACGGCGGCCGGCGCGCGGCTCCTCGTGGCGAAAGACACTGCCCACGCAGTAGAAGCGCAGCGGCATCGGGCGGTCGAACAGGCGCGTGGCCACGATGCGCGCGATCGGGATCGTGAAGTCGGCGCGCAGCGCCAGCGTGCGGCCGTCGCGGTCGAAGAAGCGGTACAGCTCCTCGCGCAGGCGCGTGCCGGCTTCCGCCGCGATGCTCTCGTAGAACTCGAACATCGGCGGGATGATCTGGACGTAACCCCAGCGCCGGAAGGTCTCAGCCAACGCCTGCTCCAACTCGGTGCGCTGGGCGGCGGCTTCATAGAACCAGTCGCTCAACCCGTGCGGCAACTGGCGTTCAAGGTGCTCGCGATTCTGCATGGGTATCGTTACTCTCATACTGTTTTCGTTTGACTATGTCCTCAAAGCTGTTGCGCAAGCACAGATGGTTGAAGTGCGCCCCCTCATCCCCTACCCCTTCTCCCCCGCAATGCGGGGGAGAAGGGGAAAAGCTAATGGGGATTGGCGCGGCGGCTTTGCCGCCGCGCCAATCCCCAACCACTCGCTCCCCCTCCCAGCGAAGCTGGGAGGGGGTCGGGGGGAGGGCGAAGGTTCTGCGATGCGACCGGCTCATGAATCAATCCGATGGGAACATACCTATATAGAAACAGTATCAGACAACAAAAAAGACTAGTCAGCGTGACTAGTCTAGCGGTGAGCCGTTGCACGCGCGCCAGAGGGCGCGCGGAATCGACTCACCCCGTGGCGTGATGATGGGCGCTAACAGCCGGATTGCATGCGAAATTGGTCATCACCATGATGCGCTCGAAGCCACCCATCGGAGTTGAACCGATAACCTACCACTTACGAAGCGGTTGCTCTGCCGATTGAGCTAGGGTGGCGCAATGGAATATATTTTAGCGTTGTTCAGACATTCGGGCAAATATGCGCGACAAGCCAGCAATTCCCATTTTGGCTTTGGACGGGTACTTTCCAATGCCGGCTTGCTATGAACTGGCCCCTTGGTGCTTATCACGCAAGCTGGCTCGACAAGAAAGCGGCGTTGCCCTCCCCCCGACCCCCTCCCAACTTTGTGTATAGACCGGGGAC
>JACRMK010000095.1 GCA_016235055.1 Chloroflexota bacterium
ATGCTGCCCTCCCCCGACCCCCTCCCAACTTCGTTGGGAGGGGGAGCGATTCGATGGGGAGGTGCGCGGCGGCTGTGCCGCCGCGCACCTCCCCATTCACTTTTCCCCTTCTCCCCCGTGCGCGGGGGAGAAGGGGCCAGGGGATGAGGGGGCAGCTTGGTGGCCAGACTCCAAAATGAGAATTGCTGGATGCCGGGGTATAGCGCCAAACTGTCGGAGATGCTGCAGATCGTCATGCCGGCAAGTAGTTAGCCGGCATCCACTCCAGCCGGAATCTTAGGCTTTTGCGGCGCTCGGTTTGAGTGGATTCCGGCCAAAAACGTGCCGGAATGACGGTCTGACTGGCCGTGCGATCCCGACACTTTTGCGGTATACCCGGATGCCGGGATACCGTCCGGCGCGCCGTTCAACCGGCTTTGTATGACTATCCCAGGAACACGGTATGGAAGTACAGCCAGGCGCCCAGCAAACTGGCGAGAGCCAGCGGCCCAAACCAATACCGGGCACGGGGATGTGCGTCCATAAACAGCCCGGCGCCGATGAAGAACGGGAATGACACCAGCAGGTAGCGTGGCATCGAGATCAGCGAGCCGGTGAACATCGGCAGAACCAGCGCCTGCACGGCGTAGATCGAGTAAACCGGCGGCAGGCGTCGCCAGGCATACACGGCTACGGCTACGCCCACGTACAGGAAGAGCGCGTTGAACAGATTGGCCCGAAACTCCGGCGCATACCACGGGTGTTTGACCAGCGTCGCAAGCGGCAGCAGAAACCCCTTGACCGGTCCCAGCGCGTCAAAGCCGACCTGCCATTCCTGAGACGTGTGACCCTGCATAAACAGCGTCGGGTCGCCGAACTGCCAGCCGAGATAGCCAGTGTAAGCGGCTAACCCCAGCGGCGCGAGGGCCAGCGGGATGAATCGCCGATCCAGCAAGCGCAGGGGACGTCCAGCGCGAACCGGCTGCCACCACCCGACCGCGATATCGAGCGCGAACGTACCAACAAGGAACGGCGCACCCATGATCCGGGTGGCCGCCGCCAGCGCGCCCACGATGCCTGCGCTCAGCATGCGCTGTGTGCGTGCCAGACGGAAGGCCAACACGACTAATAATAGAAAGGCGGTCTCGGAGTAGGCGGTCGTCAGGAAATAGAATGTCGGGAAGGCGATCAGGGCGAGGATCGACAGGCGCGCCACGCGCCGCGAGAAGTCGAGCGTGATCAGGTCGAACAGCGCCCAGAGCGCGCACAGCGTCAACGCCTGCGGGACAATGACCGCCGCAATCGAATAGTTGCCGTTGAACAACGGGGCAGCTAGTCGGATCGCCAGCGGAAAGAGCGGGAAGAACGCGGTCAGAAAGGGGAAGTTGATATCCGGCCGGATGCGCTGGCTGGCCTCGGCGTACCCGTACTCGGCGATGGCGCGGAAGTAGATGCCGTCGAATCGCACCCACGATTCAAACAGCGCCTGCGGCGTGTGCGCGCCGGACGCCAGCCAGTTCAGCGTGTAGGCGGCGACCAGCCAGCCGACGTACGCCAGCGCGACGAACAGCGCATCGCGTCGCGTCATACGCTCCGAAGCCGTCACGCCGCCGGTTCGCTCCCCAGCGCAACGACCATCGCCAGCGCGTGGTCCTTCGTATGCGTCAGGCTCAGCGACACCTCGCGCCATTTCAGCTTTTCGGCGCGGGCGGCGGCGGCGCGGTGCAACGCGAGCGACGGGCGGCCGTACGCATCGGCCACCACCTCAAGGTCCACCCACCAGATCTTCGCGCCCCAGCCGACCCCGGTGCCCAGCGCCTTGCCGGCCGCTTCCTTGGCCGCATAGCGCGCCGCCAACTCGGACGCGCGGCCGTGGCAGTAGGCGATCTCGTCGGGGGTGTAGATATAGGTCAGGAATTTGTCGCCCCAGCGCTCGACGCTGCGGGCGATCCGCTCAACTTCCATCAGGTCCACGCCGGTGTAAAGCATGTTACGGTCCTGCCACCACCAGCGCGTAGCGCTCGGTGTCCAGGTATTGTTGCGCCGCCGACTGCACCTGCGCCGGCGTCACGGCGCGCACCAGCGACGGCAACTGCAGGAGATAATCGAGACCCAGCTCGTAGAACTCCATATCCAGCAGGGCCGAGGCGATGCCATCGTTGCTTTCCAGCCGCAGCGGCTGGATGCCGGTGACGAACTCTTTTACGTCGTTCAGTTCCGCGTCGCTGACCGGCTCCTGCTTCATGCGCTCCATCTCGGACAGCATCGCCGCAACCGCCGTGTCGACGTTCTGCGGGTTGACGCCGGCGTACGCCATCCACGCGCCAGGGCCGGGCGCCGATTCGAGCGTGCTGCGCGCATAGTACGCCAATCCGAGGCGATCGCGTACGTTGTCGCCCATGCGCCCCATCATGCCGAACTCGCCGAGGATCACATCGGCCAGTTCCGCCGCCAGGAAGTCGGGGTGCATGCGCGGCAGGGCCGGCGCACCCAGCACAATATCCGACTGGGTCTTGCCCTTCATCTTAATGTGCCGACGCTGCATCGCCTTGCGCGGGCGGGCCGGCGGCACGTTGAACGCCGGCGGCGTGCCGGGCGCCGTCCAGCCGCCGAGCAGGCGTCCAGCCAGACGCAGCGCGTCGTCGGTGCGCACATCGCCGACGATCGCCAGCGCCATGCCTTCCGGGCGGTAGTGCCGCGCATAGAACTGCTGCAAATCGGCGCGTTTGATCGAGTTGACGCTTGCACGTGAGCCGAGCGGGTCGCGCCCATACGGGTGGTTCGGGTAAGCCATCCGGTGAAACGCCAGATTGGCCATCGCGTCGGTGCTGTCGGCGCGCTCCTCAATACTCGTCAACAACTCGCCGCGCACCTTTTCCATCTCGGCTTTCAGGAACGCCGGTTCGCGCAGAACCTCGCTGAGGATGTCGAGTAGCAGGCGCATATCCTCGCTCAGGCTTTTGGCGCTGAACCCGGCCAGGTGCACGCCGGATGACATGCCGACCGCCGCGCCGACGCGCTCGGTCTGCTCGGCGATCTGCTGGAAGCTGCGCTTGCGCGTGCCGCGATCGACCATTTCGGCCGTGAACAACGCGAGGCCCGACTGCGCGGGCGGCTCGAACATCGAACCGGCGCGCAGGTGCCCGCGAATGACCACCGCCGGGCTGGCGTGGTTCTCGTAGATGAGCACGACGGCGCCATTCTTCAACACCGCGCGCGTTACGTTCTGTGAATTAGGGATCATAGTTAGTCGTTAGTTGCTAGCTGCTAAGCTGGACTTTGGCCATCAGGAAGCATAGCCGAGCACGTCGGCAAAGCGTTTGAAGACGGCCTGCGGTATTTTTTCGATGTCCTTGTTTGAGCGGGATATGTGAAAAGTCGGAATGCGCCATAGGCTGGTGCGCACTGCCGCCAGGGCGTCCGCGAAGGTCGGCACGGTCTTCGTGTACCAGGCCGTCTGGCGTACCAGAATCCGTCCGCGTTTCGCCAGGGCGTGCGCAAATAACGTGATCAGCGAATACAAGCCCAGCAAGGCCGGTGTCGTGCGGGCGATTGCCTGGTCAGACCACTGACGCTGGGCCTCGACACCGAGGTGCTCACGCACTTCCCGATCTGAAAATGCCGCTCATCGCTCCGGCCCATGACGCGCAGGGCCGCGCACACCGTACGCTGGCCGCGCGCCAGAATGGTTCCAGTCAGCAGCGCCTGCGCTGGTTTCCATGCGCGCGAGTCGAAATGTACGGCGAACGACGCCAGCAGAACGGTATCATCGCTTGGCACGGTCGGCCGCGGTCCAAGAATTCTCGCCAGGACTCTTGACCAGCTTACCTTACTTTGTTTCAACGCACAATTTGGATAAAGTCCGGCTTAGGGCGTGCGCGGCCGGTCGGCCGGCACCATCAACAGCAGCGCCATGCCAAACAGGATACTCACCGTGCCGAGTGCGAAGAGTGGCGCGTAACCAAAGGCGTCGATGATGCGTCCGCCAAGCCCGGCCGCCATGCCCGCGCCCGCCGTCGCCAAATTGGAGATGCCGAGATACTTGCCGCCCGCGCCGCCCGGCGACAGCCGGATGCCGAGCGCCCAGTTGCAGACCAGGAAAATGCCGGTGCCGAAGCCGACCGGCGCGGCGAACAGCATGATGTCGCGCACAGCGAAGTCGCCGATCGACAGCAGCACGCGCCCGCTCGCGAAGATAAACAGGAAGACGCCGAGCGTGTTCAGCGCGCCCGCGATGAACGTCATGCGCCGGTGGCCGACCCGGTCGGCGATCAGACCGGCGGGCAGCACGCTGATCGCCACCAGCACCCCGATGATCGCCAGCAGCGGTCCGACGAGCGAGTTCGGCTCCACGCCGGGGATGTTGTCGCGCACGAAGTTGAACGCATACGTCTGCAGGAAGTACACGCCCAGCAGCATGAAGAAGCGCGAAACCAGCCACCAGACGAACGGGCCGTCGCGCCGCATGTCGAGCGACAGCATGTCGCGCAGGCCGCCCTCATCGGCGGCGCGACCTGACGCAACCGCAGCCTGCTCGTTCACGCCAAACAGCGTGACGAGCAGCGCCGCGAGCAACACCGCCCCGATGCACGCGAAGCCGAGTCCCCACTGCCCGGCCCCAAACAGCGTGGCGATGACGATCGACGCGATGATCAACGCCCCCATCTCCGCGAGATTCTTCGCGCCCGACGCCGTGCCGTGTAGTGGCTGCGGGATCAGATCGGGTATGAAGCCCTGGTACGCGCCGTGCGCGATGTTCGAGACGAACTGCAAGCCGACGTAGGCGGCGACCAGCCAGATGTACTCCGGCGCGAAGAACAGCCCGGCGAGGAAGACGAGGTCGAACAACGTCCCAAACAGCATGAACGGCTTGCGCTTGCCGAGGAGCGGCCGCACCGGCTGGCGGTCACTCAGCGCGCCAAACAACGGCTGCAGGATCACCGCGATCAGCAGGCCGATGAAGCGCAAGTCGCCGAGCCGCGTGTTCTTGACGTCAGCGGCGACGAGCCGCTCGACCAATTGCGGCAGGATGAGCGGGCCGAGGCCGTTCCACAGGAACGAGAGCGCAAAAGCGTACGCGCTGATCGTGAGGTAGTCGCGCAGGCGTGGTGTGTGCTGCGACATAGGCGCTCCTCTCCGATGCCATGATGGTGCGCCCGGCGGCGCGTCTTATACTGTTTCAGTTTGAGCATGTCCCCATAGCTGGCGGCAAGTGCGGTTGTCACCCCCTCATCCCCTAGCCCCTTCTCCCCCGCGCACGGGGGAGAAGGGGAAAAGCTGATTGGGGATTGGCGCGGCGGCTTTGCCGCCGCGCCAATCCCCTTTGATTCACTCCCCCTCCCAGCTTCGCTGGGAGGGGGCCGGGGGGAGGGCAGCGATTGCTATATAGTGCTGACACATACAACAATGGCTTGGGGACAGACTCATCACAAAACAGGGTTACGGTTCGTCCGTGTCGGGCGGGGCGGCGGCGTCCACCAGCGCGTCGAGCGCGCGGTCCAGCGCCTCAAACACCGGGTGCTTGCGCGCGGGGTAGGCGTAGTTGGTCACGCTGCCAGCCTGGCCGTCCAGCGACCAGGCGTAGGTCAACGTGGCCGTGTCGTACACGCCGCCGGCAGACATGTCGCGCGCGGTGAGCAGACCGCTGGCGCGGATGGCGGCCTGCGCCTGGCGGACCTGGTCCGCCGTGAGGTCGCAGACGCGCCACCAGGCGGCGCCGTCGTAGGCGTCCACGCGACCGTCGTTGAAGTACACGCGGCGCGTCTCGATTCGGCGCTCGTGGTAATGCGTCGCCAGGAAGGCGTCGGCTGGCAGGACGTCGTCGATCATTCGACCGACCAACTCTTGCTGGTCATGCTGTTTATCGCTTCGAGGAAGAAGACGTAGTGACCGCGCTTCACCTCGCCGCCAGTCGACATGATGCTGGCGGAGTTTTCGCGCAGCGTCTCCTTGGCGGCGTCCTCGCCCATCAACTGCTTGATCTTCTCGTAGTGCTCCGATTGGTCGCCGAAGAATTTCGGTGCGCCATCCTTGCCGGGCTTTTCCTCCAGATATTCGTCGTCGAGGCCGATCATGTGGCCGAACTCGTGCGCGGCGACGTTCTGCTCGACATCGCGTGTACTCTTGTTGAACACGTTGACATCGACCCGCCTGAAGTCCTCGGAATCGGACGCGTTCTCCGAGCCGACGGAGCCGGAGTTGCCAATGTTGCCCCATCCGACCAGTTCACCGACACGCTTCTTGGTCGCGTCAGCGCGCTGTTCGCCGAGCTTCTTGTTATGCCCGACCGTGCCCGGCTTATTCGTTCGGCCGAGGAAGGAAATATCCCAATCCGCGCCCAGCGGCGCTTTGGGATCGGCGCCCGACGGCATCATCTTCTTGATCTCGTCGGCGATGCCGGTCAACTGGCCGTCGACCGGGGCGGTGTCGGCGCTGTTGTTCGCAAACGGTTTCACCTGCCGCACTAGCTTACGGTCGCGCACTTTGTGCTTCTCGGCCTCGCTCGCGTCGCGGATGTCGAGGGTCGCATCGTGCCCGTCGACGAACGAGCGGTAGCGCGGCGCGCCTTTGGGAATCTTCATGGCTTTGATCTTGGTGTGCGCCTTTGCGGCGTCTTTGACCTGCTCGACCTTGACCTGCACGTTGGCGATATATTCGGAGAACGACGGGTCCTTCAGGTGCAGCTTGTGCTTGCCGCTCCAGCCGTCGTGCACGCTCGAGATGAAATCGGCGGCAAACTTCGTCTCTTCGGCCTTGCTCCACTGGAAGTCCGCCTTCTGCTCCTTGGTGAAGCGCATGCTCTTGTACGGCTCTTCCTTGCGGACTTCGTCAAACGGCTTGAAGTCGATGAAGACGTTGTGGGTGACCACGAACGGGTCGATCGCGGGCGCGGGCGCCGTGGGCGTGTACTTGGCGTCGAAGTTGGGACCCGAGCGCAGAAAGGTTCCGTGAAACGTCGGGAGCGGCACAGGCGGTGCGTTGCCGGTGCCCGGCGCCGGGACGGGCGTGGCGCCGGGGGCCGGCGCAGGCACGGGCGTCTGGCGCTGGACCACCGGCGTCGCGGCCTGCTCGGCCAGCATGCGCTGCACAAACGCGTTGCCGTGCGTTTGCTGCCAGGCAAGCACGGCCGACTGGCGGAAGAACGGGTCAAGTTGATCCGGCGCCTGCGGGCCGAGGTCTGCGCCCGCCGACAGGTTCAGTGCGTCGCCCGGCGCACTTTGGCGCGGACCGGCAGCCGAATCCGGGCGCTGCGGTTGGGAATTGGCGTGAGTAGATGACATATACGCGAAATGCGCGTCGAACGCGCACTACCAGAATTATACACCGGATTCAGTGGCCGCAAGCGGGCGTTGCCGCCGCCAGCAATTCTCATTTTGGAGTCGGCTGCCAATATGCCCCCTCATCCCCTGCCCCTTCTCCCCCGCGCGCGCGGGGGAGAAGGGGAAAAGCTAACGGGGAGGGCAGCGCCACTTTTTCGGCGGGCCCGCTTGCGTGACAAGCGCCTGAGGGCCAGCGCATCGCAAGCCGCATTGGAAAGTACCCGTACAAAGCCAAATTGAGAATTGCTGTGCCGCCGCGCCGCTATGGCGGGAATCCTTCGCAGTGTGTTTTCGCAGACCCGAAGGGTTCGTCTGCACTCTCTCCTCGACATATGAAGCGCCAGAAACCCTTCGGGTCTCGACGTACTGAGACTCATCGGCGGTCTATCGGTATGCCGCGCCGCGCGGCGCGTTTGCGTGGCGGGGAGGCCGCGGCTATCATACCTTGGTTATGGCACGCAAATCGTGGCCGGCGGTGCTGGTCTTCCTGGCCGCTCTGGCCCTGTACGCGCGCACCCTCGCGCCTTCGGTCGCCGAGCTATTCGACGACTCGCTGGAGTTCCAACTGGTCGGGTATACACTGGCGATCGCCCACCCGACCGGATACCCGCTCTACACGCTGTTGCTCAAGGCCGCGACGGTCCTGCCATCGGGCGATCCGGCTTACCGCGCCAATCTGCTCTCGGCCGTCTGCGCTGGGCTGGCCGTGGCGCTGATTTACCTCGTCGCGGCGCGGCTGAGCGGCTCGCGCCTAGCCGGGTTGGTGTCGGCGGCGGCACTGGCGGTGTCGCCAGTCTTCTGGTCGCAAGCGGTCATCGCGGAAGTGTACGCGCTCAACGCGCTGTTCTACGGCGTCATCCTGCTGGCTGCGTTGCCCTCCGAAGATGGCGCGCACGCCGGCTTCGGCGCGAAACTGGCCCCGCTGGCGTTCCTGTTCGGGCTGGCATTGACACATCACCGCATGATCGTCTTGCTCGGCTTTGGTGTGGCGGTCGCTACACTTTGGCAATGGGTGGCTGCGGGCGGCGGGCGCGTGCTGCCAGCGTGGCCGCGATTGTTGCGGGAAGGGGGACGGCTGGCGCTGTTGTTCGCTGCGCCGCTGCTGCTCTACCTGTATCTGCCGCTGCGCGGCTCCGTAGGCTCTCTGGATGGCACATATGAGAATACGCCGGGCGGATTTGTCCGCTGGGTGACCGCCAGCGGCTACACGTCGTTCCTGTCCGAGAACCTGTTCAACGTTCACTACGACGCCGCCTACTTTGCCAACCTGTTCGCCGGCCAGTTCGGGCTGGTTGGCAGTACGCTGGCGGTGCTGGGCGTTGTCGTGTGGGCGGCTCGCGTGCCGCGCTGGCGGCAGCCACCCGCCGTCACGAGTGCATGTCTGCTCACGGCATTGGCGGCCTGCGTCGCGTTTGTGCTGGATTACCGCGTGCCCGATGTGCAGGTGTTCGCCATCCCGGCGTTCATGCTGCTGGCGCTGGCGCTCGGCGTCGGGTTTGCGTGGCTGGCGGCACGCGCTGGTTCGCACGCGCGCCTGGCGCAGGTGGCTTTGGTCGCGTTGCTGGTCGTCTCCGGCGTGCCGGTCGCGCAGGCGGCGTGGGTGGAGAACGACCTGAGCGGACGCACCGGGCCACGCGACTACGGGCGCGACATCGTCTCGCAGCCTCTGCCGCCCAACGCCTCGCTGGTTGGCATCCTCGGTGAGATGACGCTGGTACGCTATTTTCAGGCGACCGAGGGCGCGCAGCCGTCACTGGTGACCGTTGCCGCCGACCGCGATGCCGAGCGCCTGGCCGCGATCGAGCGCGAACTGGCGGCGGGGCGTACGGTGTTCACGACGCGCCCGTTGAAAGGCCTGGCGGAGGCGCACGCGCTCGGCGCGGCCGGGCCGCTGGTGCGCGTCTGGGCCGTGCCGCCGGACGCTGACGTGCCCCCCGATGCACCGCGCGTCGGTGCGATCCGCTACCGGTTCGACGGCGTACAGTGGCTCGGCGGACGCGGGGCGCGCGCATCGCTGACCTGGGCGCCCGACGCGACGCCGGACGTTGACCTGAAGGTGTCGGCGCGGCTGATGCGCGGCGATCTGTTGGTCGCGCAGAAAGACGACTGGCCGGTGCGCAGCGCGTACCGCTCGCAGTTCTGGCGGCCCGGCACGGCGATAGCCGACGCGTACGATGTCGCGCTGCCGCAGGATGCGCCGAGCGGCGATTACCGGCTGCTGCTGATCATCTACCGCGCGGATAGTGGCGCTGAACTGGGCCGCATCGACGCCGGAACGCTGAAGCTGGGGCGGGACTTTCGATTGATCTCACAGGCAATTTGGGCTCAGAAGGTCGGAGAATTGCAGGTCATCGTGCCAAAGGGGCTATTGCAGCACGGTCATGTTCTCCTACAATAGTAGTATGAACGATTCTGTCATACATTCACGGTGGATACGCCTTGCCGTAGTGGTGATCGTGGCGCTGATCGTGGCGGGGGGCACCGCCTATGCGGCCGGACTGGCGTCGCTGATTCCCTCGGCCAACCGACTCGCCAGCGCGGGGCTGGATGAAGAGACCGGTTACTACAACCCGCCCGGTGTGAACGGCCGAATCCCCAATGGGTGGTCGGTTATCCTCGAAAATGGCAACCCGACGTTCTTCAGTAGTTGCGAGGAGAAAGGCGACTGCTCCGAGTTTAATGGATCGGAGAAGCTATCCGGGACCTCGTCGCAGTATATCCTATCGGAAAACTCGGAGCCGTCCGGCAAGCCGTTCAAGGTTGATCTGTATCAGACTGTATTGGTTACGCCGGGTGTGCCATGGTCAGTCTCCGGCTTCATGCTATCGTTCTGCGGTGGCACGTATACGCCGCCAAACAACCCGTGCCCGCAAGGCTACACGATCGGCAAATCGATCGGGCTCGACCCGTACGGCGGCACCGACCCGAGCGCGCCGACGGTGATCTGGACAGCGGAGGACGGTCGCGAGGCGCGCGAAGCCGGCTGGGTGCGACTGACCAATGTCGTGTACGCCCGCAGCCCGAGCATGACCGTGTTCCTGCGCATGAATTGGCCGCACACGTGGCATGGCGCGCTGGGCTGGATGGATGAAGTGCGCCTGGTGCCCGCACCGACGGCGACGATGGGCTATGTCGCGCCGCTGCAAGGCACGAACTCGTTCTCGGTGTCAGCGCAAGGCTGGCGCGACTCCTCCTTCAAAACAACCGGCCAGTACAAGATCTACTGGGATATCGAAGCGCGTGATGTCCTGTCTTCCACCTGGTACCGTGTGCTGACTGACACGACGGCGACGCCGCCCTTGAAGGACAATACCGGCGTCACGACAACTTTCACGGGCCAGTTTGGCCGCACATACATCCTGCGCGCCATACCGACAGTGCATCACATCCCCTATTGCGAATGGGGGTGCGACTGGCCGGAGCAAGTCTATCTCGGCTTCCCGTCCGATCCGATCACAGTGACGATTGGCGACAACGTCCCGCCCGTGTCGTCCGTCGCGCCGCTGGCGGCGGTGCAGGTAACCGGCACGTTCGCGGTCGCATGGACGGGCACGGACAACGCGACACCCGCCAACCAGTTGGTGTACGATATCCAATCACGTGATAACGCCAGCGCGTGGACCGACTGGCTGACGAGCACATCAACCATGACGGCGCTGTTCAGCGGGCAGCGCGGCCACACATACGATTTCCGCAGCCGCGCGCGCGACCAGTCGAACAATGTGGAGGCGTACCCCGGCACGCCGGATGCGACGACGACCGTCGACGGCACGCCGCCGAGCGCGCAGGTGTCGGTTCTGGCCGCGACCCAGCGCACCGCGACATTCACCGTGCGCTGGGCGGGGAACGACAATGCGACGCCGGCCAACCGGCTGGTATTTGATATCCAGTCGCGCGACAATGGGGGCGGGTGGGGCGATTGGCTGACCGGCACCGTGACCACGACCGCGCCGTTCAGCGGCCAGCCGGGCCACACCTACGACTTCCGCGCGCGCGCGCACGACCTGGCGGGCAACTCGGGTGCGTATGCCAGCACGCCCGATGCGACGACGGTTGTTGCGCTGGCGACCGTCAGCGGCACGGCGCGCAACCTGCGCGGGCAACTGTTGGCGTTCCCGCGCGCGGCGCTGACGCCGCCGGTGCTGGCCGACCCCGGCACGCCAGACGGCGCTTACACGCTTTATGTGACGACCAGCGCGACGTATGCACTGACCGTGGCACGCGATGGCTATGGCGCGTTGCCGCCCATCGGCGGTATCGTCGTCACGACGACGAACGTAGCGGACGCGGATGCGATTCTGCCGCCTGCGCTCGACCTGATGGCCAACGGGCAGTTCGAGAGCGGCGACCTGTCCGGTTGGACGCTGGCCGGCGAGGTGACCACCACGGCGGCAGCGCATTCCGGGCTCTATGCTGTCACGCTAGGCGCGACACCGGGCGTCGAATCCTCGATCCAACAAACGCTGTACCTGTCGCCGACGCTCGGCGCGCCGACGCTGTCATACCTGTATCGCGGCGCAGCGGGTGCGGCGCAGCCGTTCACCGTGACCGTCAGCAGCGGTGCTATCGTCACGCAGGTGACACCGGTCGCCGGCGATGGCTGGACGCATGGCTGGCTTGACCTTTCGGCGTTCGCAGGGCAAACTATCACGGTCACGCTGGCCTGCCAGCCGGCCGCCCCCGGTGCGATGTTATGGCTTGATGAGCTTTCGGCCGGCGATGCGATCGCCATTCCGGTATACCGATTGTACCTTCCGGCGATCGCGCGCTGAAAGCGCACCACACACAAGCATGCGCGGGGCGGCCAGGCCGCCCCGTTTTATTGCACACATCGAGGAGAGACGATGCCGATTCCGATCATCATTGACACCGACCCCGGCATGGACGACGCGCTGGCGATTCTGCTGGCCCTGCGCTCGCCGGAAGTGGAGTTGCGCGGCCTGACGATTGTCGCGGGCAACGTGGACGCGACGCAGGGCGCGATCAACGCGGGCAAGATATTGAAGGCGGCCGGACGCTGCGACATTCCGGTCGCGGTCGGCACGAACCAGCCGTTGCTGCGCCCGCTCGGCGAAGGCTGGCCTGGCCACGGCGCCGACGGTCTGGGTGGGTTCGGCGATCTGCCGTCGTGCGACAGCGCGTTTCACCCGCTCGGCGGGGTTCGCTTCCTAATCGAGACGATCCTCGCGTCGCCGCAGCCGGTCACGCTGGTGCCGATCGGACCGCTGACGAACATCGCGCTGGCGCTGGCCGCCGAGCCGGCGATCATCCGCAATATCAAGGAACTGGTCATCATGGGCGGCGCGGTGTTCTGCCCCGGCAACTCGTCGCCGACCGCGGAGTTCAACATCTGGATCGATCCGGAGGCGGCGCGCATGGTCTTCGCTGCCGGCGTGCCGATCCGGCTGGTGGGGCTGGACGTGACGATGCAGACGATCCTACGGCCGGTGCACGCGGACCGCATCGCAGCCGGCGGCGGAACGGGCGCGCTGTTCGGCGCGCGCGTGGCGCGCGCGGTCATGCCGCACGCCATGGCACGCTTTGGCGAGTCGCGCATGCACCTGCACGATCCGCTGGCGGTCGGCGCGGTGATCGATCCGACGCTCGTGCGCACGCAGAAGCTGTTCGTGGACGTGGAGACGGCGGGCTTCAGCGCGGGGCAGACGGTGGCCGACGGGCGTAACGTTTGGAAGCGCGAGCCAAACGTCGATGTGTGCGTTGAGGTGGACGGCGAGCGCTTTGTGGAATTGTTTGTGGAGCGGCTGTCAGCGGATAATTAGCGGATAAGCGGATTCACGCCGCAAGAAGCACAACAGCCGCCGGAACTGACATTCCGGCGGCTGTCATTTTGCGAGTGGAGTGCCCCCATCCGTTCATCCGCTAACCATCCGTTGACTGTCTATCCGTTGACCCGGTAGTGAATCAGGCCGTCGCGGTTTTCCGCGTTGACGCGCCCTTGCTCTTCGAGGATGTCGAGGTGACCGATAACTTCCGAGAGGCCGAGGAAGAGCTCGAAGTCCGACAGGCGCGGGAACAGCGCGCGGCTAAGCTGGTAGCCGGTGCGCTCGCCGTCACCGATCAGGTGCAGCAGGTGGTCCATGCGCGCCTCGTGGAAGATCAGCCGTTGGTCGATCAGCCCGCGATGGTCAGTGATGTCTTCGCCGTGGCCGGAGAAGGCGACCGCCACATCCATTTGCGCTACGCGCTGCATCGACTCGACGTACAGCTTCAGCGCTTTATCGCGCGGCTGGCCGTAGTCGCGCGGCGCTTCCATCAGCGGGTTCGATGAGATATGCTTGATCAGGTGGTCGGCGGCGATCATGCGCCTGGAGTCCGGCTGGTAGAACGAGAGATGGCCGCTGGCATGACCGGGCGTGTGCAGCACCTGCCAGTCGGCGTTGTCCATGCGGATCACGTCGCCCTCGTCGAGCCAGTCGGAGACGGGCACGCTGGTGAACATGCCGCCCATGCGCGCGCCGCTGCGCGTCATGCCGGCGCTGATCTCCTCCGGCACGCCCGCCTCGTTGAACACCTGCAGCATGAACAGCCCGCGCCGCATCATCGCCGTGTCGAGTTCGTTGAACCACTCGGCGTTGTACGGATGCGTCCAGACGCGCGCGCCGCTGCGCTCTGCGATGCGCGCGACCAGCCCGAAGTGGTCGGGGTGGGTGTGCGTGATGACGATGCGCTCGATGTCCGCATAGCGGTAGCCGCGCGCGCCGAGTTCACGCTCCAGCAGGTCAAACGCCTCACTCGTGCGCGGCCCGGTGTCGATCAGCGTCAGCGGGTCGCCGTCGGCCAGGTAGACGTTGACGGGGCCGACCGGGAACGGGGTGGGCAGTGTGATTTTATGAAGTGGCATCGTGCGCGGTGTTCTAGGCGGCAGGCTTGCCCTTGACGAGCAGCGTCCAGGCGCCCTTGTGCACGACGTCGCCCTTCTGGTTGATGACGGACAGGTCGAACGTGACCAAGCCGCCGACGTAGCCGCGGATCGGCTTCTTCGACGCGCAGGTGGCCGTGATATGAATCGTGTCGCCGGCGACGACCGGCTTGCGGAACGTCCAGGTCAGTTCGCGGAACGCTTCGACGGTGCCGAGCATGAAGCCGAGTTGCATCGCCAGCCCGGAGGCGATGGACAGGATGAGCAGGCCGTGGGCGATGCGCCCGCCGAACATCGTCAGTTTGGCGTACTCCTCGTCGGTGTGCAGCGGGTTGTAGTCGCCCGACAGCCCGGCGAACAACACGACGTCGGCCTCGGTGATCGTACGGCCCGGCGAGGTGATCTGGAAGCCTTCGGCAATCTCGTCAAAGTAGAGGCCGCGCGGCGGCGTGAACGGGGTAGACATGACTCGCTCTCCTCAAAGTGGCTTTGTGGCGCAACAATTCTAATCGCGGCGCGGCGTTTCGCCTAATGCGCCAGTCGCAAACGAAAACTCCGCCATGATCGCTCATGCGGAGTCCGGTGCATGCGTCGGCGCTGGCTAGATATCGACCGACAGCCTCTCGCTGGCGACCAGTGCGCCGGGGAACCTGGCGCGCGCCTGGCGGCCTATCTCGTCGACCTGCTCGTCCTCGTGCAGCGGATCGTGATGGAACAGGGCCAGTTGGTTGACCCCGGCGGCCTGCGCCACTGCGATCGCCATGTCCGGCGTGCTGTGGCCCCAGCCCTGGCGCGGCGATGGCATGCCGACGTATTCCTCGTGCGTGAACTGCGCATCGTGGATCAGCAAGTCGGCGCCTTTGGCGAAGGCGATCAATCGCGAATCGCCGCCCACGTAACTCTCCGTGTCGCTGGCGTACACGACGCTTTTGTTTCGCCAGGCGATCCGGTACATGAACGTGCCGGTAGTCGGGTGCGCGTAGCTCTTGAGCAGCGTGATCGAAACGGCGTCGGGCGGCATATCCAGCGGGTCGTGATAGATATTGCGCACTTCGGGTGCAGGCTGGCCTGGTAACAGTACCAGCATCTCGGCTTCATCGATATTGCGCACGACTCGGGTGGACTGCAGATCCGTGATCTCGACCGGGAAATTGGGGGCCCGCATCGAACGGGCCAGGGCTTCTTCCAGGTTCTCACGCAGCATACGCGGCCCGAAGACGTACAGCGTGCTGGCGCCCAGGTAGGCGGGCTGGAAGAACGGGAAGCCCTGCGTGTGGTCGTGGTGCGTGTGGCTGAACAGCAGCGTAATGTGCAGCGGCGTCGGGCGGCCGTTGCCGGCCACGGCGGCGCGTTGCAGCAACTGCCGTCCGAGGTTGATAATGCCGGTGCCGGCATCGATGATGATTAGATGCCCGTCCACCAACACTTCGACGCAGGCAGTATTGCCGCCTACGCGCATCATGCGCGGGTTAGGGCAGGGATAACTGCCCCGCACTCCGTGAAACGTGATTCTAAATTCGCCGCTCATAGTTGTTTTCGCCGCTGACAGGCGGCGCGCAAATTATAGCGGAGATTCACAACTGCGCCAATCGCGGTTCAGGCTGCGGGCGCGGCGGCGATGCGGGGCGGCCGCCAGCTAACCGCCGGCCCTAGCAAGCGAACGGGGCTGCCCGCATGTCACCGGCAGCCCCGCGATTGCGCCATGAAGATCGCTAGCGCGTTCGTGCGTTACGCGGCGGTCTTCTCCGCCAGTTCGGCCAGGGACAGCTTCGCCCAGGCAGCGTATTTGTTCATATCCATGCCAAGCTTGGCGGCCACGCCGCGCCCGTAGGCCGGATCGGCCTTGAAGAAGTGCACGAGCTGGCGGGCGATGATGCGCTCCGGCACGCCGTGCATCGCTTCAGCCAGGTTGCCGAAGAGCTGCTCTTTCTGGCTGGTATTCATCAGCCGGAACAGGTCGCCGGGCTGCGTGTAGTCGTCGTTGCCGTCGCGATGATCGTAGCGGTCGGCGTCGCCGGAAATCTTGAGCGGCGGTTCCGCATATTGCTTGTCCTGTACCGGTCCGCCAAAGCTATTCGGCTCGTAATTCGGCGCGCCGCCGGCGTTGCCGTCAAAGCGCATGTGGCCATCGCGGTGATACGTGTTGACTTCCGCGTGCGGATGGTTGACCGGCAAAGCAGCATAGTTTACGCCGATGCGGTAGCGGTGCGCGTCCGCATAGGACATAATGCGCCCCTGGAGCATCTTGTCGGGCGAAAAGCCGATGCCCGGCACGATGTTCGAAGGCTCGAACGCGGCCTGCTCGATCTCGGCGAAGTAGTTCTCGGGATTGCGGTTCAATTCCAGGATGCCGACATCGATCAGCGGGTAGTCGGCGTGCGGCCAGACTTTGGTCAGGTCAAACGCGTTGATGCGGTACGTCTCCGCCTCGGCCTCCGGCATCACCTGCATCTGGAACTTCCACTTCGGGAAGTCATCGCGCGCGATCGCCTCGAACAGGTCGCGCTGCGAGCTCTCGCGGTCCTTGCCGACGATCGCCTCGGCTTCGGCGTTCGTCCAATTCTTGATGCCCTGCATGGTCTTAAAGTGGAGCTTGACCCAGAAGCGCTCGTTCTTCGCGTTGATGAAACTGTAGGTGTGGCTGCTGAAGCCATGCACGAAGCGGAAGCCCTGCGGCAGTCCGCGATCGCTGAACAGGATCGTGACCTGATGCAGGCTTTCGGGCGACAGCGACCAGAAATCCCACATGGCGGTTGCGCTGCGCATATTGGTCTGCGGGTCGCGTTTCTGAGTATGGATGAAGTCGCCGAACTTGTACGGGTCGCGGATGAAGAAGACCGGCGTATTGTTGCCCACCATGTCCCAGTTGCCGTCTTCAGTGTAGAACTTGATCGCGAAGCCGCGCACGTCGCGCTCGGCATCGGCCGCGCCGCGCTCGCCGGCGACCGTGGAGAATCGCATCAGCAAGGGCGTTTGCTTGCCGGTTTTGGCAAACACGCGGGCTTTCGAGTAGCGGGTGATGTCGTTGGTTATCGTGAGGGTGCCAAACGCCCCGGAGCCTTTGGCGTGCACCACGCGCTCGGGCACGCGCTCGCGGTTGAATGTCGCCATCTTCTCCAGCAACTGATAGTCCTGCATCAGCAGCGGCCCGCGCGCGCCGGCGGTCAGCGAGTTCTGGTTGTCGGCGACCGGCTGGCCGTGGGCCGTGGTCAATTGTTTCTTCTCAGTCATGGTTGCCTCCTGGATCATCGGTAGACTGGTAGCACAGGAATCAAGACGCACCTATGTTTTATTCTACGCGCATCGACCAGCAAAGTAAAAGCGCGTCGCAACGCGGCGAGCGCGGGGTTGCGGGATGAAGCACACTCGTGCGGGCGATGGTGCTGCTTCCGGCGGGTGCGCACCCGCTAAAAAACGCCGGGCGGGTTGGCCCGGCGTTTTGAAAGCGAGTGAAGAGGGTCTATTTGCCGAAGCGCTTGGCGACTTCGGACCAGTTGACGACGTTCCACCACGCGTCAAGATAATCGGGCCGGCGGTTCTGGTACTTCAGGTAGTAGGCGTGTTCCCACACATCGACGCCCATGATTGCCGTCTTGCCTTCCATCAGCGGGTTGTCCTGGTTCGGCGTGCTCACGATTGAGAGCTTGCCACCGTCGCTGACCAGCCACGCCCAGCCGGAGCCGAAGCGGCCAACGCCCGCAGCCTTGAACTGCGTCTTGAACGTCGCGAAGTCACTGAAGGCGGCTTTGATCGCGTCGGCCAGCGCGCCCTTCGGCTCGCCGCCTGCGGCTGGGGCCATGATCTGCCAGAACATGCTGTGGTTCCAGTGGCCGCCGCCGTTGTTGCGCACGGCGGTGCGGATGTCTTCCGGCACGGCGTTCAGATTCTTCAGCAGTTCGTCGAGCGACTTATTGTGCTGTTCGGGGTGCTTGTCCAGCGCCGCGTTCAGATTCGTGACGTACGCCTGATGATGCTTGCCGTGGTGGATCTGCATCGTCTGCGTATCGATGGTCGGTTCGAGTGCTGCAAAGTCATAGGGAAGCGCGGGAAGCGTATGAGCCATAGTTGGATTCTCCTTGGTGTTTGCGCGTCCAGGATGGGGACGCACTATTGGTCCGTGTGTACGGTGCGACACTAAGTATAGTCGAGTTCATAAAAATATACCAAAGCGCGAGGCGCAGTGGGTGTATTTCAGATTGGGGGCGAGATTCGGCGCACGACCAGTCAGCCCTCCACATCGTCACTCCCGCGAAAGCGGGAGTCCAGGGGCAACACCTCTGGATGCCCGCTTTCGCGGGCATGACGGCTTGTTGGCCCAATAACCGCTCCAGAAGTGAAATGCACTCGGCGCAGTCGGGGCAAGCGCGGAGGCAATTGCCCTCGTCTGCGCCTGTTTGCACGACCGCTGATACTTATCCCCGCGCTAAGCGCAGGCCGGCGGCGGGAAATTCCCGCCGCCGGCATCTTCTTGCGTGCCACGAAGTGTCGAACGGGATGTTGGCGCGCGCGAACTCAGTAATCGAAGCCGACGGGGTCGTGCTCGCCGAGCAGTTTGCTGATCGTCACCGTCGCGGTGCGCGCGCTCGTATCGATGGTGGGATGCGGGAAGTGCGCCCACAGGCTGGTATCGGGATCGTAGAAGAACACCTTCAAGCGTGATGTGCCGCCGGCCGCGTTCTCGTCGGCGGCGGTATAGTCGAGGACCAGCGTCAACGGCGGGTCGAACGTTGTTACCGGCGCGCCATCGGCCGTCACGGTCAGATGCGCCACCGCGCGAATGACGTTGATGCCGAGCGCTTCTTTGCGCGGCGGCACAGCGCCCGGCGCCTGCGCCGTCACGCGCCGCTTGCGCGGATGCGACGGCATGTGCACGGTCAGGCCGTGCCGGTCAAAGCGGCATGCACGGCTCTCGCCCGCTTCCAGTTCGTGATAGTCCTGCGAACCGTCTTGCTTGGCTGGTTGCTGCTTCATGACTCTCCCCCCGAGCGCTCCGCTTCCGGATACGCCGATAGAATGGCGGATAGCTTGTCAGCTTCCGCGGTGGAACCGAGTTCGACGTACAGTGCACGCGCTTCGTTCAACCGCGCGCGTCCGCGCGCGGCATCGCCCGCCAGCAGGCTCTCGCCATACGCGCGCAGCGCCCGTGCGAGTTCCGGCTTGTTGCCGGCCTGTGCCAGCAGTGACACGGCCGCCTCAAATTCGCTGGCGGCGTCCGCAGCGCGCCCGGAGCGGGCCAGCGTTTCGCCGAGCTTTGCGCGCGCGATGCCCTCTTGCTGCGGAACGCCGACCGTGCGCGCCAGATCGACGGCGCGAATCGCAGCGGCCCGCGCATCCGCCACACGGCCGAGCGCCAGGTGCGCTTCGGCCAGATTGGCGCAGGCGACGGCCAGCATGTAATCGTTGCCAGTCTGTTCGGCCAGGGTCGTGCTGCGCGATAGTTCGGCGATGGCATCCTGCGGCTGCCCCTGGGCGATCCGCAACTCGCCGAGATTATTATACGCCATGACCAGATAATAGGGGTCGCCGACCTGCTCGTAGATCTGGATCGCCTGCTGGTAATACGCAGCGGCGCGCTCGTGCTCGTGGCGCACATGATGCACGACGCCGAGGTTGCCGAGCGCGTTGGCCACGTAGTCCACCCGGCGGGCGCGCCGGAACGCGTCGAGCGCGCGCTGGCCGCTTTCAAGCGCCTCGTCGAGCCGGCCGCGCTGCTGGTAGACCAGCCCCAGATTGCCTTGCGCGCGCGCCGCGAGCAGGCTGTCGCCGGAACGCTCGCCGATGCGGGCGGCCTCCTGCAGGTGCCGGACGGCATCGTCAAACTCGCCGCGCCGCGACAGCACGCGCCCGATGCCGAGCTGCGCCTCGGCCGCCTGCGCGGTGTCGGACAACGATTCGGCCAGCGCCAACTGCCGGTGGTAGGCGGCCAGCGCGTCGGCGAAGCGCCCGCGCGCCTGCCAGCACCAGCCAAGCCGATTGTGCAATACGGCCTGGGTAGCCGGTTCCGCCAGCAGCAGCGCCTCGCTGAACGCTTCAACGGCCTCGTCGTACGCGCCGCGCCGGTACAATGCGGTGCCGCGCAGGGTCGAGAGCGCCGGCCAGATCTCGTCGCCAACCTGCTCGCGCTCCAGCGGCGCGATCTGTTCCAGCAGCGCATCGAGGCGGCCGCTGCGCATCAACTCCGGCGCCACGTGCACCAGCAGGCGGGCGGCGGCCTCATAATCGCGTGCCATGCGGTAGTGATAGGCCGTGGCCAGCGGGGCGCGCCGCGCGCGCAAGTACGCCGCCGCGCGCGCATGCAGCTGCAGCCGCCGCGCCCGGTCGATGCGCGCATAGCTGTAATCGCGCACCAGTGCGTGCAGCGCGATGTCGCCGGTTTCAGGCGATTCCTCTGCCTGGTGCGCTCGTACCAGCCGGTCGATGATGTCATGTAGCGCGCCAATCTCGCGGTCGGCCAGCAGTTCTTCGATGGCGTCGCGCGGCGCCGGCGCATTGAAGACCGCGAGCGCTTCCACCACCAGCTGCTCGTCGGCGGACAACGGCAGGCTCTCGATCAGAAAATCGCGCACATTCTGCTGGCCGGCCAGTCCATCGATGAAACGCGCCAGCGCGGCCGGATCGTCGCAGCGGGCTTGCAGGCCGGGCAGGCAGAGGCGCAGCAGCAGCGGGTTGCCGGCGACCTTGGCATGCAGCGCCTCGAACGCGCCCGCCGGCAGCTGCACACTGTGCGCATCGAGGTAGCGCAGTGCATCGGCGGCGCTGAAACCACTGAACGGGCCATCACTCAACTGCCGGATGGCCGGCGCCAGCTCGCGCGCCATGATAATGAGCTGCGCGGGCGGCGCATCGGGCCGGTTTTCGATGCGCTTGCGCAGCTCACCGAACAGGTGCGCGAACTCTGCCTCCGCGCCGCGCGCCAGGACATGCACGTTGTCGAGGCCAATCGTATAGCAGCCGCGCTGCAGGCAGGCCAGCAGCAACCCCAGCCGGCGAGCGCGGTCGCGCGGCCGCGCGTCGGGCGATTCCTGCATGCGTGCTTCTTCGCGCAGGAATGACCAGAGCTCGGGCTTGCCGTCGCGCGCCAGGTAGGCCGCGACGTCCCAGTAGATCGCCTCGGCGCTGTTCTTGCCAGTCGGGTCGAGGCTGACCCAGAGCACGGCGCGGCCATGCGCCAGTTGCCGGCGGGCGAGCGCGGCGCCGAGCGTGGTCTTGCCGGCCCCGGCCATGCCCTCGAGGACCAGCAGACCGTTCGCATTCAGTCGCGCCTCACCGCGCGCCAGTTCGGATTCGCGGCCGATCAGTTCCGGCACATGCGGCACCGGGTCGAGCGGCCATTCTTCAAATGTGATTTCAGTGGATGGGGCGAGGGTGGCCATGGCCATCACGGCCATCTGCGTGGGCGCTTGCGCGGACGGCATCACCGGCGCCAGCAGCGCGTCGCTGCCCGCTTCTGGCGTGGCGAGCAGCGCCATATACACCTCGCCGGCGGTCTGGAAGCGGTGCTCGGGCTTCTTCGCCAGCAGCTTCTGGACAACCGATTCGAGCGCGGGGGAGATGGCGGGATTGGCCTGCGTCAGGGAAGGAATGGGCGCGGTCCAGTGCTGCATCAGCACCGCGACCACATCGTCGCCGTTATACGGGCGGCGCCCGGTGCACAACTCGAAGAGCATCACGCCGAGCGCGTACAGGTCGGCGCGGCCGTCGACATTCTGGCCCTGCGACTGCTCCGGCGCCATGTACAGTGCGGTGCCTACCACGGCGTCCGCGCCCGTGATGCTGGGCGCGCCGCGCGCCAGCGCCAGGCCGAGGTCCATCAGCTTGACCGACGGGCGGCCGGATACCTGCACCAGCATCACGTTTTCCGGCTTGAGGTCGCGGTGCACGATGCCGCGCGTGTGCGCGTGCTCCAGCGCG
Organism: Chloroflexota bacterium; assembly: GCA_016235055.1. Taxonomy (NCBI): domain Bacteria; kingdom Bacillati; phylum Chloroflexota; species Chloroflexota bacterium. Next base: position 22,090 of record JACRMK010000095.1, read on the forward strand.
TTGCACAACTGGCCGGCGATCTGCATGACCTGCGCCAGCGAAAACGGCCCCGCCTCGCGCAGCGTCTGGCCGTCCAGCAACTCCATGACGATGAACGGCATACCGCCGGACTCGTTGATGTCGAAGACGGAGATGATGTTCGGGTGGTTGAGCTTCGCGGCCGCGCGCGCCTCGCGCCGCAGGCGCGCGTGGTGCTCGTCGTCCAGTCCGGGACGGTTAATGACCTTGACGGCGACCGGGCGGTCGAGCCAGAGGTCGTGGCCGCGATAGACCAGTCCCATGCCGCCATGGCCTAGCTCGGCATCGATGCGGTAGCGGTTGAGCAGTGTGGTGCCGATCACGACGTTGATGCTCCAACGGTAGGGGGCGTTCAATTGAACGCCCGTACAGTGCTAGAACGCCCGTACGGTGGCGCTTACGCGGCGGGCGGGTTCGCGCGCCAGGCGATACCGAACACGTCGACGGCGATGTCGCTCTTGCGCGGCACAAGCGTAAGCTCCACAATGTCGTCCTGTGCAGCGATCCAGCGCTGGCGCGCCGCCAGCAGGTCGCCATCCATCGACTGGCGCAATTCGGCCAGTTGCCGTTCCAGGCCGGCGATCGTGTCGCGCGTCGTATCGAGGTCGGAGGCGGTCTGCTCGGTCATGCGGCGGCGGCGCGAGGCGGTGGACAGCGGCCGGTAGGTGCGGCCCAGGCCGAAGAACGACGCGAACGACTCGATATTGGTCCACAGCTCTTCGTGCTTGCGCGCTTCAAGCTCTTTCTCGTCGGACGAGAGATCGGCCTGCTCTTTTTGCAGGCGCGCCGCCAGCTTGTCGAGCTGCCGCGAGTATTTGTCCTTGATCTTCTGTTCGTCTGTGGCGAGCGCGACGCGCGCCGCGTCGGCGCAGCGCTGGCGGAACTCGCCGCCATTGGCGCCGGGGTCTTCCACGATCTTCAGCGTGCGGTTCTGCCGCACGGTGATGCGCGTCTCGCGGTACAGGTACTGCACGAACGCCTTCTGCGCGGCGGCCAGCTTGCGCGCGTTGGCCAGCCCGCCCGGCAGTTCAGCAAAGCGCGCGCCAGCGGGCGGCGCGGTCTGCAGTTCGGCGCGCGCCACCGGCACGTCGAAGCCGCCGGCCCAGTCGGGCGGCGTACCGTTATCAACCGGCGGCAGCAGCCGGGCGCGGTTCACGCTGTGGCGCGTGCCGGTGCGCCGGTCATCGAACGTGATCGTCGCCATGCCGAGCAGGTAGGGCTTGAACAGCGGCGCTGCGACTGGTCCGGCGAGCGGCGCTTCGACCCCGTCTGCGACTCGCCCCGCGTAGTTTGCGGGGGTGGGCGGTACGGCAAGCTCAGCGCCCGGACGTGCCTTGAGCTTGTCGAAGGGCACCTCCACTGGCATAGCGGGCGGCAGCGGCAGGTAGTACTGCGCGATGTCCGGCGACAATTGCGGGATGGCCGATAGGCCGGGCGGCGACTCGCTCGCCACGGTCGCGCGCGCGGTCTCGTCGCCGCGCATCAATGTGCGGATCTGCGGGCGCGTCAGTGGGCCTTTCAGGTACGACATCGCCCAGCGCGACTGGAACGGCACGGGCGGCGGCTGGTGCACATTGTGATACAGGAAGACGCGCGGCGCGAGCGCTCCGATCAGGTCGTTCAGCCCGTCGCGGTCGAGCGCCGCGCCCGATTCGCCCGCCACTGTCTGCAGGCCGTCGAGCAGGCGCGCCTTGTCGTACTGCGTTTGCAGTTTGCCGATGAACCAGGTGCCGGCGTTGGTCAGCGCCTTGTAGTCGAGGTCGATTGGGTTCTGCGTGACGAGCGTCAGGCCGAGCCCGAAGGCGCGCGCGTTCTTGAGCAGGTAGAGCAGCGGCGTCTTGGTCGGCGGGTTGTGCGGGTAGGGCGGCAGGACGCCGAACATCTCGTCGATGTAGAGCAGGGCGCGCAGGGCCGTCGAGCCGGGCTGCACGCGCATCCAGGCGCGCACCTGCTGCAGCAGCAGCGCAATAAAGAACGCGCGCTCGGCATCGCTCAGGTGCGCAACATAGAAGATGGCGTGGCGCGGCTTGCCGTCCGGCGCGCGCAGGAAGGCGTCCACGTCGAACGGATCGCCGGCCAGCCACGGCGCGAACGATGGCGCGGCGAGGATCGCGTTGAGCGCCATCGCCAGTTCGAAGCGGTCTTTGGCCGGGAAGAACGTATCGAGGTCGAACACGCCGAGCTTGCGCACCGGCGGATCCTGGATGGCGAGGATCAGCGCACCGAGGTCCATGTCCTTGCCGGCGCGCCAGGCGTTCTCGACCAGGTGCGAGAGCAGGATATGCTCGCGGCTGCGCAGCGGGTCGGCTTCGATGCCGATCAGGCCGAGCAACGCCGAGACGATGCCCTGCACCTTGTCACGCAGCGCCTCGGCGTCGTCGTCCGGGTTGCCGGACGGGCGGCGCAGGGCGTCGAGCACGTTGACGGCGCGGCCGGCCTCGCTGCCGGGCGTGTAGATCGTGAACTCGGTCTTCTCGCGCAGACGGCGCATGCGCTCGCCGTCGATGCCCCACTGCGCCAGCCCCTCTTTCCAGCGCGCGGCGGTGCGCTCGGCTTCGGCCACCGCCGACCCTTCCGCATCGCGCTCCATCCACGGCAGGAAGTCATCGGGCCGCAGGCCGGGGAAGTTGAGCAGCAGGTTGGTCAGGTCGCCCTTGGGGTCGATGATCAGCGCGGGCACGCCGTCGAGCGCGGCCTCCTCCAGTAGATTGATGCCGAGTCCGGTCTTGCCGCTGCCGGTCATGCCGATGATGACGGCGTGCGTGGTCAGGTCGCGCGCGGTGTAGTTGAGCGGCTCGTCGAGCAGGCGGCTGGTCGCCGGATCGTACCTCTTTCCGAGGTAGAAGCTGGCGGGCAGGTCGATCGACATGCGAGGATTGTAGCAAACTGTCGGGAGGCGCGCAAAGGCGCGCTGGGCTGATAAAATGACGGGATGACAAGGTGACCGGGTGATGAGATGAAAGGATGACAGGGTGACGGGGTGACAAGATGACGGGGGAGTCGGGGTTCGGAGAAAGCGAAAGACCCGCTATGCGCGAGCCTTTCGCCGAAAGCCGATAGCCGTCGTCGAGCGCCGTTGGTGCGACGCGCCTACATGTAGGGAATAATCTCGTTGACTGTGATTTGCCCCCCGCTCGTCAAGATGGGGCAACCCTTCGCGGCTTCCGTCGCCGCGTCGAGCGAATCCGCTTTGATAATCGTGTAGCCGAACGCCGTCGGCGGACTGTCATTCACCTTGCCATTTGCGGTGATGGTCTTTGCCGCTGGGGTGAACGGATTGCCAGCATCAACCACCTGGCTGCCGAGGTTGCCGTACCACTCCATCCATTTCGCCATGACGGCTTTCTGTTCAGCCTCACCTTCAGGCATGCCGCCGCCACCGTAGAGCAACATGAAGTTCGCCATTGTCAATTCTCCTTTCGAGCAAATAGCATCCGGACAGACCAATGACCCGGCGCGCCGCACCTACATGACGGGGAATATCTCGAAGACGCCGATGCTGCCGCCGGCCTTGAGCTGCGGGCAGCCCTTCGACAGCTCGACCGCCTCGTTCAACGACCCGGCCTTGATCACCGAGTAGCCGGTCACCAGCATGTTAGCGGGGATGTCGGACACGGCGCCGTCGGGACCGATCATCTTGGCCACCGGGGTGAACGGGTTGCCGCCGTCCACGACGCTGCTGCCGAGCTTGCCGAACCACGCCGTCCAGTCAGCCATCACGGCCTTTCCCTCTGCTTCAGATGCCGGCTGGCTGCCGCCCATATAGATCAAAACAAAGTTCGCCATTGTCAATTCTCCTTTCGAGAATGGAACGCCGGGGAGGCGCTCGTCGGATAATCACTTCCCTGGGTGATTCCGAACTCAGGTGCGGGGAGCAATGCGGAAGTGTGACAGCAGTCTACAGCGGCTTTGAGGAAACGCCAACGCGGAGACTCGTGGGCGCGCCGTAGGTCTATCGCCGATTGGCACGCCCCCCGCCACTAGGTATAATCGAGCCATGCGAATCGGCATCGACGCGCGCATGGCGCACTACCGGCGCGAGGGCGGCATCGCGCAGTACACGCTGCGGCTGGCGGGCGCGCTGGCGCGGCAACTGGACGGCGACGAACTGGTCGTCCTGCATCACCGTGCCGACGATCCGGCGTCGCTCGTGCCGCCGAGGCCGGGGATGCGCGCGCGCCCACTGTTCACGCCGCCGCATCACCGCTGGGAGCAGTGGGTGTTGCCTGTCGAGGTCGCCGCGGCGCGGCTCGATCTCCTGCACTGCCCGGACTTCATCCCGCCGTTCCATCGCGCCTGCCCGGCCGTCATCACCGTGCACGATCTGGCGTTCCGGATCTACCCGGAACTGCTGACGGCGGAGAGCGCGCGCTACTACGGGCAGATCGACCGCGCGGTGCGTAGCGCCGAACAGATCATCGCCGTGTCGGAGGCAACGCGCGCCGACATGCTCGAACTGCTCGCCGTGGACGCGGCGAAGATCACAGTCATTCACGAGGCGGCCGACCCGGCCTACCGCTCACTCGATGAAGCAGCGATCGCGCCGGTGCTGGCGAAGCACAGCCTGTCGGGGCCGTTTATCCTCGCGGTCGGCACGATCGAGCCGCGCAAAAACCTGCCGCTGCTGCTGCGCGCGTTCGCCGCGCTCGGTGATGCCGGCGCGACATTGGTGATCGCCGGGCGGCGCGGCTGGCTGGCCGACGACGTCTTCGCGCTGGCCGACACGCTCGGCGCGTGTGTGCGCTTCTTGGGGCCGGTGCCGGCGGACGAACTGGCCGCGCTCTACAACGCCGCGCACGCCTTTGCGATGCCGAGCCGCTACGAGGGTTTCGGCCTGCCGGTCGTGGAGGCGATGGCGTGCGGTGCGCCGGTGATCGTCTCTAATATCTCGTCACTGCCGGAGATCGCGGGCGATGCGGGACTGGCGCTGCCTCCGGACGACGAACCCGCGTGGCGCGATGCGCTCCGCCGCGCGCTCGACGACGCGGACTGGCACGTGTCGATGCGGGCGCGCAGCCTGGCGCGCGCGGCGGTGTTCTCGTGGGACCGCGCGGCAAGCGAGACACTGGCGGTGTACCGCAAAGCGGTGACGGGATGAGGGGATGACGGGGTGACAAGGTGACAGGATGAAGAGATGACTGGATGACGAATGACAAAGCCACCCGTCTCGTGAAAACCGGCTCGCTTCTGTGCTTGGACGTTGGTTATTGGAAGTTGGTTTTTGGGAGTTGGTAGTTTCCCATTTTGGGATTTGGAGTTTGGGTTTTGGGATTTCACTCGATGCGTATCTTGCTCTTAACGCCGCAGTTGCCGTACCCGCCCCTGCAAGGCACGACCCTGCGGAACTATTACATCCTGCGCGAACTGAGCCGGCGGCACCGCGTCTCCCTGCTGTCGTTCATACAGGCGGGCGATGAACTGACGCCGGATTCACCGCTGCACGGCCTGTGCGAGACGATCCGCACCGTGCCCGCGCCGCCGCCGCGCCCGCTGAGCGTCCGCGCGCGCGACTCACTGCTCGCGCCGCAGCCGGACATGGCGCTGCGGCTGGCGTCCGATGCGATGCTCGCCGCCGCGCGGGAGATGGTGGCTGGCGGCTTCGACGTGATCCAGGCCGAAGGGATCGAGATGGCGGGGTACACGATGCAGTTGAAGTCCGACGGCGTGCGCGCCCGCACCGTCTTCGACGACCACAACGCCGAGTATGTCCTGCAGCGCAGTGCGTACGAGGCCGACCGCTGGCGCCCGGCGCGCTGGCATGCGGCGCTCTACTCGCTCGTGCAGTGGGCGAAGCTGGCGGCGTACGAGCGGCGCGTCCTGCTGGCGCACGATGCGGCGGCGGCGGTCTCCGACGTCGACGCGGCCGCGCTGAGGCAGATCGCGTCGGCGCGCGAGATCGTGGTGGTGCCGAACGGCGTGGACACCGACGAGTACGCGCCGGGCGTTGAACCTGCCGTACCGCCCCGCGCAGACGGGGTCGAAGCGCCAACGCGTGAATTGCCCTTCGACACGCTCAGGGCACGACCAGGCGAATCGCTCGTCTTCACCGGCAAGATGGACTATCGCCCGAACGTGGACGCCGCACTCTGGTTCGCCGATGAGATCATGCCGCTGGTGCGCGCGCAAGCGCCAGCGGCGCGCTTCGTGATCGTCGGGCAGCAGCCGCACGCGCGGCTGGCGGCACTGACCGGGCGCGCCGACGTGACGCTGACCGGCCGCGTGGATGATGTGAAGCCGTACATCGCGCAAGCGGCGGTCTATGTCGCGCCGCTGCGCATGGGCGGCGGCACGCGCTTCAAGGTCCTGCAGGCGATGGCGATGGCCGCGCCGATCGTGGCGACGACGTTCGGCGCGTCGGGCATCGGCGCGCAGGATGGGCGCGAACTGTTGATTGCCGACACGCCGCGCGACTTCGCGGCGGCGGTGCTGCGGCTACTGGGCGACGCGGATCTACGGCGGCAGATCGGCGCGCATGCACGCCAACTGGCGGTCGAGCGCTACGACTGGCGCACGATCGGGCCGCTGCTGGAGCAGCTGTATGTTTCCTGACCCCGTTCTGCCGGCGATAACGCCGACGCCGAAGAGCGACCCGCCGACGTTCCGGCGGCCGCTGCGGCTCTGGCTTCTGCGCGCGCTCGGGCTGCCGCTGCGCGCCCGCAGCAGGTGGCTGAATATCCAGCCGCCGCGCCGCGTCCTGCTGGTGCGGCCCGATCACCTCGGCGACATGCTGTTCGTAACGCCGGCGCTGCGCTGGCTGCGCGCGCAACTGCCCGACGCGCAGTTGACCGCGCTGGTCGGGCCGTGGGGCAAGCCGGCCATCGCCAACAGCCCGTACCTCGACGCGATCGAGACGCTGGAGTTCCCCGGCTTTGCGCGCAAGCCAAAAGGCTCGCCGTTCGCACCGTACGCCACCCTGCGCGCGGCGGCGCGCATCGTGCGCGGCGGCCGCTACGACACGGCGGTCATCCTGCGCTTCGACCATTGGTGGGGCGCGTGGCTGGCGGCGCTGGCGGGCATCCCGCGCCGGATCGGCTATGCGGTGCCGGAAGTCGCGCCGTTCCTGACGGAGCGCGTGCCATACGCGCCGGGCCGGCACGAGGTGGCGCAGAACCTGCGGCTGGCGGCGCGGCTGGCGCGCCTGCCGGAGCCGGCCGCTGTGCCTGCCGAGCTGCCGCTGGAGTTCCGGCCCGACGCGGCCGACGTGGATGCGGCGCGCGCCCTGCTGGCGACACACGGCATCGGCGAGGGGGTGCGCTTCGCGGCGCTGGCGCCGGGCAGCGGCGCGGCGGTCAAGCTCTGGCGGCTGGAAGGCTTCGCGCGCGTGGCCGATGCGCTGCATGCGCAGTTTGGCCTGCGCGTTGTGATCGTCGGCGCGGGCGAGTCCGAGCGAGCGCTGGCGGCGCAGATCGCCGCGCAGTCCGAATCGCCGCTCGTGTCGCTGGCCGGGCAGACGACGCTCGGGCAACTGGCGGCGGTGCTGGCGCGCGCCGCCATCGCGATCGGCACCGACAACGGGCCGATGCACCTGGCGACGGCGGCGGGCACGCCGGGCGCGCACCTGTTCGGGCCGGTGTCGGCGCGGACGTTCGGGCCGTGGGGCGACCCGGCGCGGCATATCGTGCTGACCGTGCCACTGGCGTGCGTGCCGTGCAACCGGCTGGACTACATGGACGCCGAGACCTCAGCGCACCCGTGCGTGCGGCTGATCGGCGAGCGCGCTGTGCTGGATGCGGCCGCACGGCTTCTCAGGTAAACAGATCCAACCCCAGGCCACCAACCCGGCTACTCGCAGTATTAATTGGTCAAACCACTAGTGGTATAATGCCCGACAGTGATAGCAAAGGCGTTTCCGTGTGCCGTCCTGTTTCTGCTGAAAACGAAACACCCCGACGCCGCGCCGCACCCCATGCGGCTGCGTTCCGTGCTGGACTGCATGGGTGTGCCGCTGTCCGTTGCCGATTTGTACGCCTTACTTCTGGAGCGTGAATGATTCCTGTCACTCGTCATGTCTTGCCCAACGGCCTGACCGTCCTCCTGTGCGAGCAGCACAGCGCGCCGGTGGCGTCCGCCTGGACGTTCTACCGCGTCGGCGGGCGCGATGAAATCCCCGGCCTCACCGGCGCCAGCCACTGGTGCGAGCACATGATGTTCAAGGGCACGCCGCGTTTTGGCAAAGGCGTGATCGATGTGCTGACCTCGAAGAACGGCGGCTTCAACAACGGCTTGACCGACCTCGACTACACCTGCTACCTGTTCACCATGCCAGCCGACCGGCTGGGCATCGCGCTGGAGATCCTCGCCGATCTGATGGGCAACGCGGCGTTCGAGACGGGCGAGGTCGAATCGGAGCGCACCGTTATCATCTCCGAGCGCGAAGGGCACGAGAACAACCCGGCCTACCAGTTGCTCGAGGACGTGATCGCGACCGCGTATCACGTCCACCCGTACCAGCACGGCGTCATCGGCTGGAAGTGCGACCTGCAGGCGATGACGCGCGACGATCTGCACGCGCACTACCGCCGCTTCTATGCGCCGAACAATGCAATCGCCGTCGTCGCCGGCGATTTTCAGACCGGCGCGATGCTCAAGCAGATCGAGACGCTGTTCGGTGCGTACACGCCGGGCCAGCCGCCGCCGGCGGTGCGCTCCGTCGAGCCGCCGCAGGAGGCCGAGCGGCGCGTGCTGCTCGAAAAGCAGGGCACGACGGCGTACTTCCGCGCCGTGTACCACACGCCCGCGCTGGCGCACGCCGACACGCCCGCGCTGATCGCGCTCGATGCGATTCTCTCGGGCGGCAAGGGCATGTCGTACTTCGGCGGCAGCATCGGACTGTACAAAAGCTCCCGGCTGTATCGCGCGCTGGTCGAGACGGAACTGGCGGCCGATGTGTCGAGCAGCTACGGGCTGAACCGCGACCCGGGCCTGTTCGATGTCACGGCGACGGTGCGCGACGGGTGCACACTGCGCGCCGTCGAGGACGCGGTCTTTGCCGAACTGGACCGCATCGCCAGCAAGCCGCCGTCCGCCGCCGAACTGGCCAAGGCGGTCAAGCAGACGCGCGCGCAGTTTGCTTACGCCACCGAGCGCGTAACGTCGCAGGCGTATCTGGTCGGCCTGCTGGAGTGTCTTAACTCGTACGAGGATACCGCGCTCTTCACCGACCGGCTGGCCGATGTGTCGCCCCGGGACGTACAGCGCGTCGCGCAGACCTACCTCACGCGCCGCAACCGCACCGTCGGCTGGTTTCAGCCGGCTAGTGGTTTGACCAATTAATTCTGCGGCGTAGTAGCCAAGAGAAAGAATCACGACATCTGTTCGACGATCCGAACGTGTGCGTCACTCAGCAGAATGCATGCACATCACCAGGCCGTCCTTGGCCCGTTCTGCCAATCGGGCACAGTTTCTTGGGTTGGCTCGAATGGGGCCGCGATTTCTTCTTTCTGAACATTCGCCAGGAATCGCTACGCAAAACTTGTTGGTCAAATACTAGGCAGCGGCTCGGCACGTAAAGCGTCAAAACCAGACAGGGAGGCCACTCGGTCGCCCTGTCACCTTTTCGTTATGTCACCTAATCATCCGGTCCCCCCCATCACCCTGTCATCTTGTCCCCCTTTGTCAACCTGTCATACTGTCCGTTTGTCCGTTCGATGCACACTGGCCTTCATCCTGTGCCCGCGCCTCCGGCGCGGAGCGGGGCGAACGCCCCGCCGCACAGGACATCGCCAGGGTGCGCTTATCGGTCGGCGGCGCTGTCCAGCGGCTTCGGGCCGCTGGACGCTTAGCGCGACTGGGCGTGAAGCCCAGTCGCAGCGAAGCCACCGACCGGCGTCCGTTGTCCTGTCGGCTGCATAACCCGTAACACCTTTTCTGCCACCGCTTTTGACAAAAGGTATACCCCTTTCTATAATCGGTCAGTGTTCATGCTAGATTCCGCACAAAAGGCGGTGTCCGGCAGATCCGTTTCATTCGCGCGCTGCGGCGGATTTTTGTTTGGCGCCCGGCCCGGGCTCACACGACGCGACAGCGTAGCCGTGCCGTGACATGCACGTTACATAATAGAGAGGTTCACCGACGTATGATGCAGAACAGCCCGGAGCGGCAACCGTCGCTCATCACCCGCGTTGCCGACAGCCGAGGCATCGGTTGTATCATCAACTTTCTCGTCATTCCCGCGCTGATTATCCTCGGATTGGTACTGCCCCCAATCTCTTTGCCCGACCGCATCTTCGATGCCGGTTACCGCAGCGTCGGCAAGAACGGCGCCGACTTCACCGATAAAGACGGTACGCTGCTGTCGATCTCGTCGGACGGCATGGCTGCGATCGGCTCCACCAAAATGAAGTTCGCCAGCGTCAGCCGCGACGCTTTCCTTGGTAAAAAGGCCGGCGATGACATGGCCAAGGCGCTGGCCGCCTTCCCGCCGAACCTGGACCTGAAAAGCTCCGTGTACGTCTTCACGCTCAAGGGCGACGCGCCGAAAGACAGCTTCTTCAGTTCGCCCGTGCCCGACGACGCCGACCCGATCAACACGCTGGACTTCTACACCTGGGACGGCGCGCAGTGGCAGTTCCAGCCCGGCAAGTTCTTCCTGGATGACAACGGCGAAACCAGCCTCGGCACGCTTCCGCAGGCGATCGCGATTGTGCAGACCAAGGCCACGCCGCCGACTATCGCAGCCGAAATGGTCGCCGTCGCCAACCTGCCTAAAGAAGGCGCCGCCGCACTGGTTGAGGTCAATCCGCTGGGCCTGACGGTCAAGGAAGACGGTTCGCTGGCGGGCACGCTCATTGCGGTGCCGCCGTCGCAGACGTACGTCGTGGTGCCGAGCATCACCAACATCGAAAATGGCACCACGCGCTCCGACTACGTCACCAATATGCTGGTCAACGACAAGTCGCGCGGGACGCATGTGCAGGCGATCAGCGACTACCTGGTGCAGAACCTGCTGCCTGGTGTGGAGATCAACTACCAGGGTCTCAAGCCGGAGGTGCGCGAGTACTTCTCGAAGTTTGTCACCGAACTGGCCGCCGAGCTGCACGCGCGCGGCAAGATGCTGACGATCAGCGTGCCCCTGCCCAGCCAGGTCGCGGACGACGAGTACGACACCGGCGCATACGACTGGGCGGTCATCGGCAAAGCCGCTGATGGCATCAAGTTGCCGTCCATGACGGCCAACAACGCCTACCGCACCGACGGCCCGATGGAGAAGCTGCTGAACTGGGCGGTTTCCCGCGTCAGCCGCTACAAGCTGCAGTTTGCGCTCGACGCGCAGGTGCAGGATCGCTACAGCAATCAGACTTCCACGCGCTCCTATGGCGACGCGCTCAAGTCGCTGATCAGCGACATCAAGATTGAGGGCCTGACCGAGACGTACGCGATGCCGTTCCAGGGCGTGCGCTTCACGGCTAACACGCCGGCCGGCTTCAGCGGCTTCAAGCGCGACGAGCAGACCAAAGCATACGTTTACACTTACAAGGACGAGCAGGGCCGCGATCACGCCGTCTACATCGAGACGGCCGAAAGCCTCACGTTCAAAATGGCGCTCGCCAGCCGCTACAACCTGCGCGGCGTCTCGTTCCGCGGACTGATCGGCACGGACACCGAGCCGAGCGTCTGGCAGGCGATCGCGCAGTACAAGCAGACCGGCCAGAACTTCCAGCAGCCGCTGTATGAGCGCGTCTGGACCGTCTCGGACGGCACCGGCAAGCAGATCCAGGTGGAGCGCCGCCCGCTGACCGGCAGCGACCCCGTGTTCGTCTGGACGGCCGCGCCCGTGCCCGACAAGTACAAGATCGGCGCCGCCATCGCGGTGAACGGCACACCGCGCCCCGGCCAGTCGGTCGAAGTGGCCGTCGCCATTCCGACCAACACGCCGACGCCGATCCCGACCGATACCCCGGTGCCGACCAACACGCCATCCGCTCCGCGCCCGACCAACACGCCGCGGCCGGCTGCGCCCCCGCCCGGTCCCGCGCCGGTCAACGCGCCCGGCTTCTTCGGCTACGGCATGCAGGTAGATCCCGGCAACAATATCAGCGGCGCCACCGGCCAGATCAAAAGCATGGGTTTTGGCTGGGTCAAGGCGCAGGTGCCGTACGGCTACTTCTACCCGGCCCCTGGACAGGTCGACTTCAGCATGATGGATCGCGTCGTCAACGCGGCGCAGGCACAGGGCCTGCGCGTGCTGTTCAGCATCGTCAAGGCGCCGCGCTGGTCGCGTCCGCCGGGCGACACGGATGAGGGGCCACCGTCCGATCCTGCGACCTATGCGTTTTTTGTCTCGCAGGTCGCCGCCCGCTACAAGGGCAAAGGTATGGCGTACGAGATCTGGAACGAGCAGAACCTGTACTACGAATGGGGCGGTCGCGGCCGCAAGCTGAACGCGGGCCGCTACATCGAACTGCTCAAAGCGGCCTACACGGCGATCAAGGCGCAGGACGCCGATGCCATCGTCGTCAGCGGCGCCATGACGCCGACCGGCTTGAACGACGGCGACATAGCAATTGACGACCAGTCGTACCTGAACCAGATGTACACGCTGGGGTTGAAACAGTACAGCGACGCGATCGGCGCGCACCCGTCGGGCTACAACTGCCCCGCCGACGGCGACTGGCGCTCAGTCACCAATCCGACCGCCAAGTTCCGCGGCCCGTTTGACAACCGCTCGCCGTCATGGTGCTTCCGCGGCACGATCGAGGGCTACCGCAATATCATGGTCGCCAACGGTGATGGTGGCAAGCGCATCTGGGCCACCGAGTTCGGCTGGGCCACGGTGGATGGACTGGGTGTGGCGCCGGCGAATGGCTACGGCTACGCGGCCGACAACACCGAAGCGCAGCAGGCCGCCTGGCTTGTGCAGGCGTACCAGATCGGCAAGGCGTCGGGCTACATGGGCGTCATGTTCACCTGGTGCTTAAACTACAATAACCCGCCGGGTGACGAAAAGTCGGCATTCGCCATCACATACGCCAACAACCAGCCGCGCCCATCCTTTGGCGCACTGGCGGCCATGCCGAAGTAACGGCCGCCCATGAACCGGAAAAACCCGTTTGACTTCGGCCGTGTAAACGGCCGGATGATCGCCGCGTTCGCCGGCGCCGTATTGCTGCTCGGCGTATGCCTGCTTGGCATCACTGTCTCCGGCATCGTGCTGTTCAGCCTGCCGCCGGCATCGGCGCGGCCTACGGCCACGACGTCGGACGTAACGCCATCGGCGCAGCCGTCGCGCGCGCCGTCCGCGACGGTCCCGAGCAGCGCGGCCACGCTCACAGCCACCTCGGCGGCGACCGTAGTCGCACAGAACGTGACGCCGACGGTTCCCGCGCCACAAGGAACGCCCACGCGACCCACCAGTGGGCAGCCGACCAGCGCGCCCGCCACGGCGACGCCCGCCGGACCCGGCCCGCGCCCGTCGCCCACGTTCAACTGGCAGCAGGCCAAGCTGCCGGGCATCCCCGCGCCGATCGCGCTGCCGATGGGCTCGCCGGAGTACGGCATGCAGGCCTTTCTCTGGTGGCGCGCCGATACGATGGATCGCGACATTTCGCTCGTGCGCAACGCTGGCTTCAGTTGGATCAAGCAGAACTTCGGCTGGCGCGACATGGAGCCGTCCAAGGGGCAGTTCGACTGGCGCAAATCCGACCGCATCGTCCTGAACATGAACGATGCCGGTATGGACCTGGTGGTGCGGCTTGACTTCGCGCCGGACTGGGCTGCGCCCGGCTGCCACAGCGACGATCCGGCCAAAGACCTGATTCAGGGTCCGCCGAAGAAGTTGCAGGATTACGCCGACTTCGTCACCGCCGTCGCCACCCGCTACCGCGGGCGCATCCGCGCCTATGAAGTCTGGAACGAGCCGAACCTCGCGCGCGAGTGGTGCGGCAAGGCGCCCAGCGCCAAAGAGTACACCGATATGTTGCGCATCGCCTACACGGCGATCAAAGCCGCCGACCCGTTCGCGTGGGTCGTCTCGGCTGGGCTGTCGCCGACCTCGCGCAACGACAACGTTGCGCGGCCGGATGTGTACTACCTGCAGGACATGTACAGCGCCGGCGCGTCCAAGTATTTCGATCTGCTCGGCGTGCACGGCGCCGGCTTCCGCGCTTCGCCCGAAGCTGACCCCGGAGAGGTGGCGCGCAACCCGAACCTGGCCAACCCCGGCGATTTCGCCGGCGGCGTGCCGGAAGAGTTGCGCCGCGTCTACTGCTTCCGGCATGCGGAAGACCTGCGTGCCGTGATGGTCAAGAACGGCGACACGAAGAAGCAGGTTGCACTGCTGGAGTTTGGCTGGACGAGCGACACGGTTCACCCGTCGTATGCGTGGTTCGCCGTCAGCGAGCAGACCAAATCCGACTACCTGGTGCGCGCCTACAAGTACGCCTACGACAACTGGACGCCGTGGATCGGATTGATGAGCCTGATCTACATCAGCGACCCGACATGGACGAAGGACAACGAGCAATACTGGTGGGCCATCACCAACCCCGACGGCTCGCCGCGCCCGGCTTACAACGCGCTGAAGTCGATGCAGAAGCCGATCCACCCGCCTCCGCAATAGACAGGTGGTCCGAATCCGAAATACAACACGGCGGATGAGTCAGGCTCATCCGCCGTGTTTGTTTGTCCACGAATAACGCGAATCTACGCGGAGGCCGGCGCGCCATAGCCAATGTTGCACAGAAGGCCCGCCGCACTGTCACTCCCGCGAAAGCGGGAGTCCAGCAAATGCCTGCCCTGAACAGCTCTCTCGGTCGGAGTACACTGGATGCCCGCCGCTGGTCAGCGGCCTCGTTGCGCCTGGCCTCCAGCCCAGGCGTGCTTTACGTCCAGCGGCGTGAAGCCGCTGGACAGCACCGCTGACCGTTTAGCGCCCGCTGGCCCGAAGCCAGCGGGCAACGGCATGACCGATTGCTACTTGCGTCATTTCGCGTTATCCGTGGTTACCGCTCAGTTCCGCTTCCAGTCCAGTTTGACCCAGCACGAACCGCTATCGGCGGGCGGCATCTGCACGTCCACACTGGGGCTCAACGGCCGCTCGCCAGCATCCACGATTTGAACGTACCAGCGCGTGTCCGAGCGCACGACGAGTTCATACCCCTTCGCCTCGGTGACCGCGACCGGCGGGTTGATGACGTTGCGCACGCCGTACTTGACGCGCACGCCAGTCAGAGGGTTATTCTGCGCGTCGCGCACAAACCCGTAGATATAATAGCCAGACGAGCAGCCGCGCGTGCTCACCGTTGGGCCGCTATCCACCCGATACTGGAAAGTACTCGGATCAATCGTCGGCGTTGCGGTCGGACCGGCAGGCGGCACCGGCGTCGGGGTCACCACCGGCGTGTCGGTCGGCGTTGGCGTGCGCGTCGGCAGAATGCGCGTGGGCAGCGGCAGCAGGGTCGGCGTCACGGTGGGCGGCACCGGTGTGGCGGTCGGGAAGATCAGCGTCGGGATAAACGGGACAAATGGCGTATTGGTCGGCGTCGGCGTGCGCGTGCCGCCGCGCGTGGTCACCGGCACCGCCGACGGCGTCTGGTTGGCATCAAACCGCACGATCGGATCGCCTCCAGTATCGAACAGCGCGGACACGGCGACATAGGCGCCCAGACAGATGATGGCAAGCACCCCCATGAAGGCAATCGCGTACGCTCGGGTTTCCATGATTCGATGATAACATTGTTGCACAGCAGGCGCAAGGCTTACGTTTCATGGAAACTAATCCGGACTTGCTCACAGCATCGCGATTGAATACAGAAGCCGAAGCCTGCGCCTGATGACTACTAATATAGATATAGTACTAGTAGGGACTGTGGATTGGTGGAGAGGAGCGCAAAAGGGCGCTAAAGACGCTATATGCAGGCCCTTCAGCAAGCGGGACTCGTCAATCGGTGCTGTTCGCCCAAAGTGTGAACCACGAAACGGTGGATGCTTCGGGGATGTTTTCCGCCTTTTCAGACCAAGAATCCATACGCCAGTCCACAAATTGTAAAGATTGTGTAATAGAGCATGTGGACAAGTGATGCTTATCCACATGATTTTTCCACAACCTTTTGGTTTTCATCCACAGTGTGTGTTATACTGTCGATGGTTGTCCATCAGCGCCCGTAGCTCAAAAGGACAGAGCGAGGCACTCCTAACGCCTAGGCTACAGGTTCGATTCCTGTCGGGCGCAAGAAGAACCCCAACCAATCAACCGGTCGGGGTTTTTATTTTTACAAATTATTGAACAAAACCGGCCGCTAACCGCTCACAATAGCCGTCCAACGGCCTGAACGCACCGGTCGATCTCCGCATCCGTGTTGTAGAAATGCGCCGAGATGCGGATCTGGTTGCGCGGCGCCGGGCGCACCGCGGTGATGATGCCTTCGCGCTCCAGCGCTTCGCCGACGCGCCGGGCATCGAGGTTGTGGATCGTCAGCATGCCGGTTCGGTTTCCCGCAGGTGTCCAGACATCGGCGCCGGCGGCGCGCAACCCGGCATGCAGGCGCTCATTCAGCGCGAACACCTGCGCCTCCACGCGCTCCATGCCGATCTCCTGCAAGAACTCCAGCGACGTTTTGAGCTCAACCAGTCCCTGAAAAGGCAGCGTGCCGTACTCGAACTTGCGCGCGTCGCTGCGCAAGCGGATCGGCCGGCCCTTCGCGTCGGATTCGGCGGCCTGCATCCATCCCCAGCGGCTTGTCTGCAACTCGTCCATCAGTTCCGCTTTAGCGTAGAAGAACGCCAGCCCCAGCGGTCCCAGCGTCCACTTGTACGTCGCGCAGACGAGGAAATCCACGTCGAGGTCGCGCACGTCCATCCGGAACGAGCCGACGACCTGAGTGGCGTCGGCGAACACGAGCGCCCCGTGCGCATGCGCCAGCGCGGACAGCGCCTTCAGATCGTGCCGGTAACCGTTGTGGTGCGAAACGTGCGCCACCGCCACCAGCTGTGTATGGTCGTCCACCATCGACGCGAACATCTCCGGCGTGGCCGCGCCGTTGACGCTCTGCACCTCGCGCAGTTCCAACCCGAAGCGGCGCGCGGTCTCGCGCCAGACGATGTGCCCCGACGGATACTCCAGGTCGTCGATCACGATATTGTCGCCGGCCCGGAACTCCAGCCCGTTGGCGACGAGCGTCTCGCCGTCGCCGGTATTGCCGACAAAAGCGACCTCGCCCGGCTGCGCGCCGATGAAGCGCGCCACGTCGCCGCGCACGACCTCCATCTGCGCCAGCCACGCGTCGAGCGCATCCGGGCGGCGGCGGTACATCTGCTCGCGGAAGCACTGCCCCGCATCCTGCGAGACGACCGGCATCAGGCAGACCGACGCCGAGTTCAGATACGTGACGTCGTTCAACAGCGGAAACTGCGCGCGAATGGTCGCGTCCATATCTTCTCCAGTTCTATGACTCTTCGCTCAAGAAACGTTCCAGCCAGAGGTTGCGCCAGGCCCAGCGCACCAGCGCGCCCCAGATCAGCACCACGCCGGCGATCAGCGTGAAGTCGGCGAATTCCAACCGCGCCAACTCGAACTGGTCACGCAGCGGCGTCAGCATGACGCCCAGGAAGGCGACCAGCAGGATGCCCGCCAGGATCGTCGGCCGCCAGTCGCCGCTGTACACATCGCCGCCGGTCCAGAAGAGCGTCGGCGGCTCCACGAAGACCAACAGCATCAGACCGCACAGGACGCTGACGGTGGTCAGCGCGGTCTGCGCGATCAGTTGCGCATTATCCATAGCCGCCGGGTCCGCTAAAGCGCCCGGCCCGAGGTGCGCCTTGAGAACGGCGATGTACACGCCAAGCGCGGCGAGGCTGATCGTTGCCGCCGCCGGAATCACGAAATGCACCAGCGAGCGCATCAGGTTCCGGTTGCGGTTGCGGCGCATGCCGGGCCGCGCCCAAATCGCCAGCGCCACGGTCGGGATGCCGACCGTGAACAACGCCAGCAGCGAGCTCTCTTTCGGCCCGAACGGGAAGCCGCGGACCAGTCCGGTCGAGAGAAACAGCAGCGACACATACAGGACGCGCGTCAGGAAGATCTTGAGAATGTCCTGCATGCCGTTGATGATGCGCTGGCCTTCCATCAAGGCGGCCGGCAGCGACGCGAACGAGTCGTTGAGCAGGATGATGTCGGCCACGCTGCGCGTCGCCTGGCTGCCGCTCTGCATCGCGATGCCCAGGTTGGATTGCTTGAGCGAGAGCACATCGTTGACGCCGTCGCCGATCATCGCGACGTAGTGCCCGCGCTTCTTGAGCGCCTGCACCAGCCGCTCCTTGTGCTGCGGGGTCACACGCCCGAAGATCATCGCGTCCTCGGCGGCCTGCGCGAACTGCGCCTCGTCGAGCGTGTCCATCTCCGGCCCGGAGATCATGTGCGTGCCCGCGTCGAACCCGGCCTGGCGCGCCAGCGCGGCAACCGTCTGCGGGTTGTCGCCGGAGATGATCTTGAGCTGGACGCCGGTCTGGCGGAACTTGGCCAGCGTCTCGCGCGCCTCCGCCCGCAGTTCGTCGCTGAAGCGGACGATGCCGAGCGGCGCCAGCCCGGACGGCAGGCGCGGCTCGCCGGAGGCGTCTTGAAGCGGTTCGCCGGCGGGCGCGCGCGCGAACAGTAGCACGCGCAGCCCCTGCGCCGTGCCGTCCTCGGCGATGGCGGTCCAGTCAGCCGGGCCCGCCGCCAGTTGGTCACGGATCATCTCCGGCGCGCCAAGCACATACGCGCCGCTCCCGTCATCAAACGCCAGCGCGCTCCACTTGCGCGCCGACGAGAATGGAACGTCCGTGCGCACGCGCCGCGCCTGTCCGCTGCCGGCGGCGGCCAGCGCCTCGTTGGTGCGGTTGCCGCCGGCCGTGCTCGCGGCATAGTCGGCCAGCAGCTGCCGCAACTCGGGCTCCGGCGTGCCGCCCAGCGCGTGAATCGACTCGAGTTGGATGCGGTTGGCCGTCAGCGTGCCGGTCTTGTCCATGCACAGCACGTCGACGTTGCTCAGCGATTCGATGGCGTTGGCCTGCTGCACCAGCGCGCCCTGCCGCGCGATGCGCACCGCGCCGAGCGAATAGGCCACGGCAATCGCGAGGAACAGGCCGTTCGGCACCAGCCCGGCCAGCACGACCGACATGCGCACGCTGTCCACCAGCGGGATGCCGTTGACGTACGCGCTGGTCATCAGCAGGATTTCGAAGTATGCGACGACCAGCACCAGCACGCGGATCACCAGGTTGACTTCGCGCTGGAGCGGCGTCAGCACGCGGCGGAACGCGCGCGCGCCGGCCGTGATCTGGTTGGCCATGCTCTGCGCGCCGACGCGCCGCGCCTCGTAGTACGCCGTGCCCGAGACGCAGAAGCTGCCGGAGAAGACCTCGTCGCCCGGCTGCTTGGGGACCAGATCGGACTCGCCGGTCAGCAGCGATTCGTCGACGTCCATGCGGCCGTCGAGCACCACACCGTCGACGACGATCTGGTCGCCCGCGCCGACGCGCAGCGCGTCGCCGAGCACGACCTCGGACGGGTCGAGGGTCTGCTCCTGCCCGTCGCGCACCACGCTGGCGTGCGGGCGCGTCAGCAGGCTGATGCGGTCGAGCGTGCGCTTGGCGCGGATCTCCTGCACGACGCTGACGATGATGTTGACCGACACGACGCCGACCGACACGACCGCATCGCTGACGCGGCCGAGCAGGATCAGCGCGATGCCGAGCACGTAGAGGACGTTGTTGATGAACGTGAAGACGTTCTCGCGAACGATCTGCGCGTACGAGCGCGTATGCTGGAACGAAACGGTATTGCCCTCGCCCCGCGCGCGCCGCGCGGCGGCTTCGCTGGACGACAGGCCTTGAATGGACGGCATAGACACAGCGATATCTCCCTGACGGGACACGCTCCCCGACACAATGCGGCTATGATAGCAGAAAGGCGAAGCGCGGCAAAGCGCGGCACCAGAATAAACCGCAGAGAACGCAGAGGATGCAGCGGCAACGCATAACTAACCGCAAAGCACGCAAAGAGCGCAAAGGAAGAAATGATTTTCTTTGCGTCCTTCGCGCCCTTTGCGGTTGGAAGTCTTTTCTCTGCGCTCTCTGCGTCCTCTGCGGTTCGATTTATACAGGACTTGCCGCGCCGGACAAGTCAGGCTACAATAGCACAAGTCCAAACTTGCCCGGAGGTCGTCTGTGAAGGTTTCGTGCCTGCAGGAAAACCTACAGAAGGGTCTGAGCCTCGTGTCGCGCGCGGTGTCGAGCCGCAGCACCCTGCCGGTGCTCAATAACATCTTGATCGCCACCGACCAGTCGCGCCTTAAACTGGCGGCGACCGACCTGACGATCGGCATCACCACCTGGATTGGCGCCAAGGTCGAGGAAGAGGGCACGACCACCGTGCCGGCCAAACTGCTCGCGGAATTTGTAAACTCCCTGCCTTCCGAGCGCATCGATATGGACCTCACCGTGCGCACGCAGACGCTCAATCTCAAGTGCTCGCGTTACGAGTCCAACATCAAAGGCCTGGACGCGCAGGACTTCCCGATTATCCCGAGCCCGGGCACGGAAAACAAAGTCCTGCTGGAGCCGGCGACGCTGCGCTCCATCATCAACCAGGTCGCGTTTGCCGCCGCCAGCGACGAGAGCCGCCCGGTGCTGACTGGTGTGCTGGCGCGCTTCGAGGAAGGCAAGATGTCGCTGGCGGCCGCCGACGGCTTCCGCCTGTCGGTGCGCAAGGGGCCGGTGGCCTCGGGCAGCGCGGGCGTCGCCTCGGTCATCATCCCGGCGCGCGCGCTGATCGAGCTGAGCCGCATCATCGGCGACGACGAGGAGCCGGTCGAGGTCACGATCACCAAGAACCGCAACCAGGCGGTCTTCCACACCTCGCACACCGAACTGGTCACGCAGTTGGTCGAGGGCAACTACCCGGACGTGCTCGGCCTGGTGCCGAAGGGGCGCAACACGCGCACCGTCGTCGGCACCGTCGACTTCCTGAAGGCGGTCAAGCTGGCGTCGTTCTTCGCCAAGGACGCCAACAACATCGTGCGCATCGCCGTCGAGCCGGGCACCGACATCGCGCCGGGGCGCATGGTCATCTCGGCCACCTCGGCGGAGATGGGCGACCAGGTCGGCGAAGTGGACGCGACGGTGGACGGCCCGGCGGTCGAGATCGCGTTCAACGCGCGCTACCTGGCCGAGGTGCTCGGCGTGATGGGCACGGCGCAGGTCGCACTGGAGACGCTGGCGCCGGAAAAGCCGGGCGTCTTCAAGCCGGTCGGCTCCGACGACTTTGTGCATGTGATCATGCCGATGCATGTGGGGCGGTAGATGCTACGGAATTATCGGTGCGACGGAGAACAAGGGATCGTTCTCCGTCGTTGGTTTTGAGGTAGCGCGATGACGTCAGCACAACCAACGCAACTTGACGTGGCCGAACGCGCGGCAGACTCTCTCCACGTCGCGCTCGGCGATCGACTGGTGGCGATCGTGCTATTCGGGTCGCGCGCGCGGGGGGATGCCACGGCGGACAGCGATTGGGATCTGCTGGTGATCGCCGAAGGCTTGCCCGAACGCACGCTCGAGCGCCATTTCTACCTGAAACGGTCGCTGCCGCTGGACTGCCGGGGCGCGATTTCGATTCTGGCGCGCACGCCGGACGAGTTTGAGATGCACCTGCCGTCCCTCTATCTTGACATCGCGCTCGATGGAACAATTCTGTACGATCCGCGCGGTTACGCGGCCCGCAAGTTGCTGGAACTGCAAAACCTGCTGGCGCGCAAAGGCTTATACCGCGAGCGAACACCGAACGGTGACCGGTGGCACTGGAAGCAGGAACCGACCAACCCGTGGTCGCTTGAATGGGGGCGGTGAGTGCTTCAGGACACCGACGAAGTGTTGCTCACAAGGTCTCCCCCCACGCCCTTTCACGAAGCGACGAGAGGGCACCCGGTTTCCAATTCTTACGCACAATTCACCATACCTCCGCCAGATTCGACACAGGTGCATGCACATGATGAATGGCTCCCAGCCGCGAATCGGCGCTGTCACGCACTTCCTTCGTTACCCCGGCAGCAAACGCCGGATGCTCGAGTTTCTTGGTGCCTACCTGCCAGCGGCGGAGACGATCAGTGGGCGATATGTCGAGCCGTTTGTCGGTGGCGGCGCAGTTTTTTTCTATGTGAACCCGCGCCGCGCCCTGCTTTCCGACATTAACTCCGATCTGATTGAACTATATCGCGGTATCCGGCAGTCTCCCGCGCAAGTCTGGGCGCATTACTGCCAGTTCGGGAACCGCAAGCGTGACTACTGGCAGGTGCGTAGCGCGGGCGCAACTGGGCTTCTGACGGAGCGCGCCGCCCGCGTGTTGTACCTGAACCGGACATGCTTCAAAGGCATGTGGCGGCACAATCGCAGCGGGGAGTTCAATGTTGGGTATGGTGGGCAGGCGCGGCGTTGGGTCATTAACTTGAACACATTGAGCGACGTGGCGTGCGCTTTGCGTAAGGCGCGTGTTGCCTGTGGCGATTTCGAAGAGGCGATTGGTCAATGCGTCCCCGGTGATTTTCTGTTCCTCGACCCGCCGTATCGCCCCGGCGCAAAGGCACTGCGCAACGATCACTACGCCAGCCAGCAATTCGATTTCGCCGACCACGAGCGCCTAGGGAAAGCGCTCCGGAGCGCCAAGCGGCGGGGCGTGCAGTGGGCGCTGACGACCTCGGCGCATCCGGAGATTGCACGGTTATTCCGGGGTAACTATGCACTTCAAATTCCGAGAGGCACAGGCAGCCGACCTGGTATCATGGCACAGAATTCAGGCGAACTCTTGATCACTACCTACCCAACCAACGGGGAGCGGATTTCATGAAAGCGTTCTTCAATCAGGCAGCCCGACAGAACCATCCGCTGCGCGCGCTGCAGGAATTCCTGGATCGCGAGATGGCGAATGAAACCGCCAAGAAGTATGGCGAACTGCGCTTCGTCGGCTACATTCTTGACATCAACTACGACACGGTGACGATCATCACCTCGGACCCATTCAAGATCGCCGTGGGTGGCGTGCCGCGCAACTCCCTGCTGATCATGACGCCTGCCGTCCCCGAAGCGATCACGACGCCCCATTTCACATTGTTGCGGGTGTTAGATGCCGCGCCGACGCCTCTCACCAAAGAGACTCAGCAGACCTACTTCGAGTTGCAGAAGAAGTCCATGCCAGAGCTGGACGTATTCACGCAATCGGAGTTGCAGTGGGGCGCGCTGAATACCGCTGTGCTGGGCATGTTCTACCCTCACCCGGAGCGGCAGGATACGGTCGAGTTTTCCGGCGACATGAACAACTTCGTCAGCGCGCACAAATACAAGGTCTATGCGCCGGATGACGCGCTCCTGGACCTAGTGATCAACACACTGGTGCCAAATGAGAGCCGCTTCGCCCTTGGCAGTCTGCGCCTGACCGAGTGCCGTCTGCCCCTGCCCGACAAGACGCAGCCCAACGTGGCAGTCAATGTGTCGACGCGCGACTTCCTCGCGGCGCGGACCGCGATGTTTGGCAAAACGCGCCTTGGCAAGAGCAATATCGTCAAGCTGATTGCGCAGAGCCTGATCGAGACGACAGCCGAAAGCAAGAATGTCGGTCAACTGATATTCGACATCAATGGCGAGTATGCAAACGACAACCCGCAGAACAAGTCACTTCGCAGCGCGTTTCCAAGCAATTGTACGGTCTACGCGCTAACAACAAAGGACGCGACCCCATCAGAACCCCTGAAGCTCAATTTCTATGAGCAACCGGACAGTGCGCAGAGAATTCTGGGTGGTTTGCTCGAGCAAGATGGAAAAAGCTCTGGCTATATTCGGAGCTTTACGAGTGTAGAACTTCCGTCTCTGGACGAAGCGAAGAAGCTACCGGTAGGAAGTGAACAAGGCAGGGCACTCCGCAAAATTCAAGCATTCTGGGCCATCTTGAAGAAGGCTGGATTCTTAGCAGACGAAAGTCGCTTGCTGGGCCTTGCGCCGAGCGGCCAGCCGGCAAGCAGGTTTGACCCGGGTTTCAGCAAGGCCTTGCGGGATGCGGCTTTTTCTGCTGCGAAGGTTTCGCCATCCCCCTCGGACCCACGGACCCTAGCCGACCTCGTTCGGGAACTTGGGGTCATCAATCGTTTTAGGCGCGAAAACCCAGCCCACGCGACTTTGACCACGGGAACTAACAATGCTCTTTTCGATCCAGACGATATCGCGCTGCTTGAGTTTCTCGAGCCTCAACCGGGACGAAGCGGCACTACATTGATCCAACCATACCGAATGTACCACGATCCTCATGCCGGAGATTTTGTCAAGAACATACTTAAGTCTCTTGACGATGGATTAACCGTTATTCTGGATTTGGGGAATGCCCATCCGATTCTGCTAGCGTATTTCTCAGACCTTCTCTCAAAAGGGGTGTTCGCACACCAGGTTGAGAAGTTCAGCAATAACAAGCTGGGCAATCACTTCGTTCAAGTCTATTTCGAAGAAGCGCACAATTTGTTTCCACACAGAGATGACCCAACTACAATATACAGTCGTTTTGCCAAGGAGGGCGCGAAGTACCACATCGGCATTGTATACTCGACACAGTCGCCTTCAACAATCAGTGGTGACTTGCTAGCACAAACCGAGAATTTTTTCGTCGCCCATCTTTCTTCACAAGACGAGGTCAACGCACTGGCGAAAATGAACTTCGCCTATGAGAGCATGAAGGACGACATCTTGCGCGCGAAAACGCCCGGCTATGTGCGCATGCTGACACGTTCTCATAGGTTTGTAGTGCCCGTGCAAGCGCATAAGTTTGATCCACTGAACGTCCTGCATGCGAAGTCGAGCCAGTAGGAGACGAGATGCCTTACCAACCTGGCAAGTACTTGCCTGGTGAACGCGCCAGCAAACTCGGGCATCTAGAGGTGCTGCAGAGCCCGCTGGTTCAGCAACTGGTGAAAAACTTCCAACTGCCAGAGGTAGATGGCGCGGACGACAAGACGGCATGGCAGCCGTTTCCATCGCCGGGGCAACCGTTTGATCTACTCTTTGCTGTAGATGGCTCGCTGCAGGTCATCGTGGACGAGCGACCTCCTCACAAGGCGGTCGCCTTCGTGAAAACGGCGCTGATGCGAATTGATCAGGTTGCGCTGGGACGCATCAGCAAAGACGCGCCGCACCCGTTTGAACTGCGTGACCTGATGGCAGAATCTGCGCTGTTCCACGCTACGGCCTTTCCCCTCCGTCATGTGACCGTGCCGGGCATGTCGGTCTTCGATGCGATCCGCCGCATTGTCTTCGAATCGTTCAAGGACAGCACACTGAATGGCGAGCCATACGAGACGTTCAAATGGCTCGTGTACGAGAAATGGTCTGGCGGCAGGAAGGAACTGCCGGATTTCGAATGCCCACATTGTGGCTATAAGAACGCAACCCTATCGTATGACAGCGACGAGGGGGCGTGCAGTCGGTGCGGTGGACAATTGCTCGTCACCGACATGCTCGGCTTTCATCAGGACATGGTCGAAGACTCGGCATCTGACAGCGTGGCGACCGCATATATGTCCATTCACGAGACGCTGTTGCTCTTCACCGGCGTGCGACACTTCTGGCAGACAAGTCCCGACGTGCTGAAGCGGTGCTTGTTCATTAAGGACGGCCCCCTGTCCATCCGCGCACAGTACTCGAAGTTGGTAGCGCCCATCCGTCGACTGCTGACTCATGCGCTAAGTTCGGGGAACCCGATCTATTTGGTTTCGCAAGAGAAGACCGGCTTATTTGTGGATCAATTGGAACTAGTCGGGCGAGATGCACCAGTAGATCACCTCTTCGTTCCAGATCACGATTACATCTGCGAGCAGATTCAACATCGCCCTTCCAGCGGCGCCGCGTACGGCAAAGATACGAACTACGGCGCAAAAGTGTTTGTTAGAGTTGGTGAGCGCCATCGGTTCGTTCTCAACATCCCTGTGAGTAGTCAAATGAGCACGTTCATTAAGGCACCAGATGTCCATGAATTGATCGGGATTGATCGCATACTTGCTACATTGCCCAAGTTCTTGAGCAGCCAATACGAGAACGCCTTGCTCCCGATTCAACTTGCGAACTCCATCGCGTCGCTGTCAACATATCCCTCAGCACAGGTGTTGAAGCTGTTTGCCGATGCAACGATGAAAGGGCCTAATCTATTGTAGGGACCCAGCAAGGTCCGACGAGACGCATAGCCAAAAGAAACTGCGTCCAAATGAAGTTGCCGTGTGGGAGTTGCGGCTTGGCCGGTTCCGCGTTTCCGCAGGTATTCCAGGTCGTCACCTTTTCGCTCTACGATGGCGCTGTTTGTCCGAGTAACGTATGCCCAAGCGTCAAGCGAAACCGATTCCGGCTCGCCTGAAGTCTCCGCGTCCTCGCTTCGTGCTGTGTATTCGAAATGACGGGTACCCGGCATCTCTGGAAGAGCGAAAAATCTATCGGCTGATTCCAGACCGGGACGCCAAAGCGCATGATCTTGTCCGGGTGGTGGATGAATCGGGGGAAGACTATTTGTATCCGGCTGCGTGGTTTGTTTCAATCACGGTTCCGCAGGCAGCCATCACGGAACTTTCCCTCGCAAGCTAACGCTTCGCTACCTCCACCACCACATCGTTCACGAACCCGCCGCCCTGCGTGTGATACAGGATTACACGCACCGTATCAGCGTCACTGGCGCCCGTCAGTACGTAGTCGTCGCGCACGACCTCGCCGGCCTGCCAGTGCGTGAACGGGTAGTAGCCGCCGACGGGGTGCGCCGCGTCGGCCTGCGCCACCTCCGCGCCCGCCTTCACCAGCCGCACCGACACCGCCATGTCGCGCGCGATGCTCTGCGTCGCTTGCCAGTAGAGCGTCACGCGCCAGCCGGTAGCCGTGCGGCGCGTCTCGTACGCCGCCAGTTGAAGACCGGGCACAATAGGCTTTCCGATCACAGACGCGCTCGATGGAACCATCGTCTCTGGTGCTACCCTTAGCGCGACCAGTGCCGTGCCCTGCGACGACAGATGCGTGTCCGGCGGCAGTTGCGGCGCGACCAGCGGCAGCACCGCACGGCTGGCGTACAGTGGCCCGCCGAGCGCCGCGTTGACCTGTTTCAGCCCGATCGTCGCGACCGGCGGCTGCGCGCCCCAGACCTGCGCCAGATAATCGAGCGCGAGGTTCTCCTCGAACGTGCCAGCGATCACCGCGCCCGTTTTCGGTTTGTCGGCCAGCAGCACCCAGCCAGGGTTCAGCCCGGTCGCGGTTGGGCGGTCGCGCAGATTGGTGGCCGCGTAATTGACCGCGATCCGGCTGGCGGCCAGCAGCGCAAACGCGCCCACGAGCGTGCCAGCCACGATGCGCGGCGGCAGGCGCACAGCCGTCCACCTACGAACGCGCTCGGCCAGCAACACGCAGCCGATCAGCAGCAGCGGATACACGGCAAACGTCGTCTGATACCAGTTGCCATAGCGGTTGAGGTACACCTCCGGCACGTACACCGCCAGCACGCCGAGCATCAAGCCTGCCCGCGCGCGCGGCAGCAGGAATAGCCCCGCAATTCCCAGCACGAGCACCACCGGCGTCAGATCGGCCGTCAGCTTCTGCAGGAGTATCCACGGGATGCCGTCCCAACTGAGCGTCATCTCCGCCTGCCCCTGCGGGACCGTCAGGAACTTCAGGAACCAGGTCAGCGTGTCCGGCCACGCGCCCTGCCCGCGCCACTCCGGGTGCTCCGCGGCGCGCCAGTACACGAACGCGTACGAGAGTAGCGGCAGGGCCGTCACCGCGACGATCTTGGCGATCAGCACCGGCTGGCGCAAGTATTTCGGCTGTTGGGCGACGACGAAGATGATGACGGCCGGCACGGCCAGCGCGGTCGTCAGCAGATGCGCCAGCGACAGCCCGCAGGCGAAGCAGAGCCAGAGCAGCGTGCCTTCGTCGCGCCGCTCCTGCCAGTGGATCGCCAGCAGGATAATCGCCAGCGTGTTCAAGACGCCTGACGAGTAGTTCTCCGAACTAACGGAGTAGTACCAGAAGAAGTAAGTGAACGCGAAGAAGAGTGTTGCCAGCGCCGACACGCACACGGCGAACACGCTCGGCTGCGTGCCGGCCGGCTTGCCGGACAGTTGTGCTTTGAGCAGCAAGCTGTACGTTAGGATAAGTGAGGGAATCGCGTACAGCGTGGAGTAGAACGACAGGCGCTCGACCGGGTTAAAGAACGGCGTCAGCATGGCCGACAGGCGGAACCAGAGCGCGCCGAGCATGCTGAAGATCGGGTAGCCGGGCGCATTGGCGAAGCGGAACAGCGCCTGCGCGTACTGGTGTGTGATCGGGTCGCCGCCCTGCAGTTCGCCCGGCGTGAAGCCGTTCTGCAGTGTCAGCACGTACACGGCCAGCGGCACGAGCGCCACGACTACCGCGCCGACTTGTACGCGGTTCAGCCGCATCACACCGTGCGCTCCAGCACCGCAATCGTCTCGATATGGAACGTCTGCGGGAACATATCCAGCGGCTGCACGTCGGTCAACTGGTAGCCCTTGCCGCCCAGCCGCTTCACATCGCGCGCCAGCGTGCTCGGATCGCACGAGACATACACGATGCGCCGGATATCGTGCGCGGCGATGGCGTCGAGCACCTCCGGTGCGCAGCCCTCGCGCGGCGGGTCGAGCACGATCACGTCGAAGCGCTCCGTCAGTTCGGGCAGCACATCCTCGACCGCGCCCTCGACGATCTGCACGTTGGTGGCGTCGCCGGTATTCACCAGTGCATCGCGCACGGCCGACGGCGCCGACTCGATACCGGTGACGTGCGCGACGGAACCGGCCAGCGTCAGCGCAAACACGCCGACGCCGCAGTACGCGTCCAGCACCGTCATCTGCGCCGGGTCTCCGCTCGCCAGCGCGCGCTCGACCACCATCTGCACCAGTCGCTCCGCCTGCGGCGTGTTGACCTGGAAGAACGACTCCGCCGACACGCGATAAGCGCGCCCGGCCAGTTGCTCGCGGAAATAGTCGTCGCCCGACAGCACCACGTCGCTGCCGTCTTCGAGCAGCAGTACGCAATTGACCGGCAGATCGATCTCGACTTCGAGCGCCTCGGTGCTCGCCAGGCAGAGCGCGGCCAGCCGCTCGCCGGTGCCCGCGCTGGCCCGCAGGATCACCTCGTCCAGGTCGGGCAGTTCAAGCTCCAGTTCGCGCCAGAGCGTCTCGATCGGCCGCGCGAGGATGTGGCACTCGTCGACCGGTACAACCTCGTTCGTTCGCGCCGCCATGAAGCCGAGCTTGCCGTCGGGCGCGACGTGGAACTGGATGTGGTTGCGGTAATGCCACGGATCGTCCGCGCCGATGGTCGCATGCACCTGCGCGTCGGCGATGCCGCCGATGCGCGCCAGTTGGTCGCGCACGATCTGCGTCTTGGTCTCCAGTTGCTGCGCGTACGGCATGTGCTGGTAGTGGCAGCCGCCGCATGCGCCGAAATACTTGCAGCGCGGCGCGATCCGTTCCGGCGCCGGGGTGATCAGGTTCACCAGCCGGCCGCGCGCGAACCGCCCGCGGTCCTCGACGATCTCGATCTCGGCGTCGTCGCCGGGCACGGCGAACGGCACGAAAATGGCGCGGCCTTCGTGGCGGGCAATCGCCTCGCCGCCGAACGCCATGGCGGAAAATTGAACTCGCATACGCTCCAAATCAAAGGGGGAGACCGCAACCAGCCGGTCTCCCCGTGGATAACCGATGCGGCGGGCGGCTTACGGGTAGATGCCGCGCGCCATGTACGCGTCCACCACGCGCTTGACGCCGATCATCTGCGCCGCGGTGCGCAGGTCGGTCTGGTTCTTTTCTTGCGTGGCGTACACTTCGTGCAGGGCGCGCTCGATGATCGTCTCCATGCGCTTGGTGATCTCCGCATAGTCCCAGAAGAAGTTCTGCAGATCCTGCACCCACTCAAAGTACGAGGCGACGACGCTCGCCGAGTTGCACAGGATGTCGGGAATCACGATCGTGCCGTTGGCCGCCACGATCTCGTCGGCCTCGGGGGTCGTCGGGCCGTTGGCGCCTTCCGCGACGAATCGCGCGCGCACTCGCGGCGCGTTCTCGCGGGTGATCTGCATCTCGAATGCCGCCGGCACCAGCACGTCGCACTTCAGTTCGAGCAACTCCCCGTTGGTGATCGTGTCGCTGCCGGGGAAGCCCGCCACGCGGCCCGTGCGGTCTTTGTGCGCGATCAGTTTCTCGAGATCCAGGCCGTTCGGGTTGTACGCGGCGTCCTGCGAGTCGCTCATAGCGACAATTCTCATGTTGGCGTTGGCCAGCGCGCGCGCCGACGCCCGCCCCACGTCGCCGATGCCCTGCACGGCCACGGTCGCGCCGAATATGGCGGCATTGTTTCGCTTCATCGTCTCGGTCACACAGATGCGCATGCCGATGCCAGTCGCGTCTTTGCCGCCTTCCGAGCCGCCGATCTCCACCGGCTTGCCGGTCACGACGGCGGGCGATGAATAGCCTTTGTGCATGGAGTAGGTGTCCATGATCCAGGCCATCACCTGCGAATTCGTGCCGTTGTCGGTCGTCGGGATGTCGCCTTCGGGGCTCATCAGGATTTCCATCTCGGTGGCGTAGCGGCGCGTCAGGCGTTCGAGTTCCGCCTGCGAGAGGTGGTCCGGGTCGCAGTCCACGCCGCCGGCCGCGCCGCCGAACGGGATATTGACGACGGCCGTCTTCCACGTCATCCACATCGCCAGCGCGCGCACCTCGTCGATCGTGACGTCGGGATGGTAGCGCAGGCCGCCGTGGGAGGGCCCGAGGATCGTGCTGTGGTGCACGCGATGGCCGCCGAAGATCCGGGTGCTTCCATTGTCCATCCGCACCGGGTAATTAATGGAAAACTCGCGCTTGGGCAGGCGCAGGACGCGATAGATGCCCTCGGACAGGTTCAGCTTCGTCGCGGCTCGCTCGAACTGCGCCAGCGCCATCTCATGCAGGTTCATAGGTTCTAAGTCTCCTCGAGGAGTATTTGCTTTTCGAGTCGCCGCGCGGCATGTTTGGCCGCGCGGGTCGTTCACGAGCGCCGGGCTTCCAGCGCCTCTTTCATCAGATCGCCAAGGGTTTGCGGATTGCCTTTGCCCTTCGTCGCCTTCATCGCCTGCCCGATCAGGAACTTGATGATCGCCTCTTTGCCCGCCAGGTAATCCGCGACCGGCTTCGGGTTTTCGTCGAGCACCCGGGCAATGATACCCTGTAACTGCCCCGTGTCGCTAATCTGAGCGAGGCCCTGCGCCTGCACGATCGCCGCAGGCGCTTCGCCGCTGGCCAGCATGCGGTCGAACACCTGTTTGGCCAGTGTGCTGGACAGCGTGCCGTTGGCGGCCAGCGCCGTCAACTCGGCGAGGTGTACCGGCGTGAGCTTGACGTTATCGATGCTCGCGCCCGCCTCGTTCAGCGCGCGGAACAGCTCGCCGAGCACCCAGTTGGCGACGCCCTTAGGCTGGCCGCCCGCTGCGACGGCCTGCTCGAAGTACGCGGCCACGGCGCGGTCGCGCGCCAGCAGATCGGCGTCGCTCGCCGGCAGGCCAAAGCCGCGCTCGAAGCGCAAGCGCTTGGCCTCCGGCAGTTCGGGCAGTCCGGCGCGCACCGTCTCGATCCAGTCCGGTGCAATCACCAGCGGGGGCAGGTCCGGCTCCGGGAAGTAGCGGTAGTCGTGCGCGTGCTCTTTGTCGCGCTGCGGCACCGTCACGCCGCGCGCCTCGTCCCAGCCCATCGTCTGCTGAATGACCGGCTCGCCGCGTTCGTACAGCGCCGACTGCCGCGCGATCTCGTACTCGGTGGCGCGCACCAGCGCGCGGAACGAGTTGAGGTTCTTGACCTCGGTGCGCGTGTTCAACTCGGACGTGCCGGTGTGGCGCACGGAGATGTTCGCCTCGAAACGGATCACGCCCTTTTCCATGTCGCCGCTGTTGACGCCAAGGTAGCGCAGGATCGCGCGCAGCCCCTCGGCAACCAGCCGCGCCTCTTCGACCGAGCGCAAATCCGGCTCGGAGACGATCTCCAGCAGCGGCACGCCTGCGCGGTTGAGATCGACCAGGCTCGCATCGCCCACATGCGTCAGCTTGCCGGTGTCCTCTTCGAGGTGCACGCGCCGCACGCGGATCCGCCGGGTACCGGCCGGTGTCTCGATATCGAGGTAGCCGCCGGTCGCCAGCGGCAGGTCGTACTGCGAGATCTGGTAGCCTTTCGGCAGATCGGGGTAGAAATAGTTCTTGCGCGCGAAGACGCTCAACGGCTGGACCGTGCAGTGCAGCGCCAGCCCCGTCATCATGCCGAACTCGACCGCGCGCCGGTTGACGACCGGCAGGACACCCGGCATCGCCGTGCAGACCGGGCAGGTGACGGTGTTCGGCTCCGCCTGCGTCGAATCCACGACGGCGCAGCCGCAGAACATCTTGGAGCGTGTCGCCAGTTCGGCGTGTACCTCCAGGCCGATGACGGGTTCGAAAACGCTATTGCTCATTTTTGCTCATAACAGTCCGAGAAACTGCTCGACATCCAGCCGCGCCTGCTTGAGAATGTGGGCGAGCGTTGATCGCTTGATCGGTTTGTGTGCGGGCACGGTGATCTTTAGCACTTCGTTACCCACGTGCTTTTGCATCCGGATGTGGCTACCCCGTTGTCGTACCACTGTCCAGCCGCCTCGCTGCAACGCGTGAATGACTTGCGTATATGGCAGGCTGGGCGCCTTGCTCACAACTCGATCTCCTGGACGAGCGTCTTGTCGTCTTTGACCCAGTCGTCATCCACCGGCTCAAGGTACAGCTTGATGGCCTCGCGGATGTTGCGCATGGCTTCCCGGCGCGTGTCGCCTTCGCTGATGCAGCCGGGGAGCGAGGGCACAAAGACGGTATACCCGCCTTCGTCGCTCGGTTCCAGAACGACTTTGAGCCGCATCTTTACCTCCGATTCTTCTTCACGAACGATTCGATCCGGTCGAGCGCTTCCTCGATGTTGGTCGGCGAAGTGGTGAAGCGGCGCCACCGTTCTTCAGTGCGTGTTGGGATTCTCGGCAGCCAGCCCTTCTTGTACCGCAGCCGTCACTAAGTCCGCATCAGCGGACAGGAACGTCAGGGATGCCGCCACGCCGCGTCGCAGTACCCGTTCAACTTCCAGCGCGGACGCCAGTTGCACGGCATCGTACCCGCGCAGCCGATGACGTTGAGTGAGTTCGACCGCCCGATCGATGATGGCTCGCTGAACCGGCAGTAACTGGTATGCACTGGCGGCATCGCCTATCAGCAATCCCAGGCTGTCCCGGCATTCGTCTGCGGTGATACGCATATTGCGTTGTGCTGCCGCGAATGCGGCGGCCACTTCAGCCAGCGCGATTTCCGACAGAATAATCGTGTTGCCTCGACTGGCGCAGATGGTGCGCATCCACGGGCTGCCCGTTTCCGCCACATAGCGTTTGACGATTGCGCTGCTATCGGTGAAATAGTCTGTCACGATTTCGGGCCCCGGCCCGCGATGATCGTCTCACTCAACGGCGGTGTTATCGAAATCCGTTGAATCCGCTCACGCAACAACTCGACTTCTTCCTGCGTTCGCGGCTTGACGTACCGTTGTATCAGTTCGGAGCTAACCTCGCTCGACAGACCGGCCGCCTTCAAGGCCGCACGGACGCGTTCGTGGTGCGTACTGGGCGTCGAAGCAGATTCTTCATCCAGTTGTTTTTCAACAGCCTCGATCACCCATGTCTCAGGGGGCTTGCCCTCGGCGCTTGCGCGCTGCTCAACTTGGCGCATGAGCGCGTCGGGAATTCGCACGTTCAGGCTCACTTTGCCACCTCCGCTATCCTCCATTATGTCCGACGGTTCTTCTTCACGAACGTCTCGATCCGGTCAAGCGCCTCCTCGATGTTGGCCGGCGAATTGGCGTACGCCGCGCGCACGAAGCCTGCGCCGCACGCGCCGAAGGCGTCGCCCGGGATCACCGCGACCCGCCCTTCCATCAGCAGGCGGTCACAGAACTCCGAGGAGGTCAGGCCGGTCGACCGGATGTCCGGGAAGGCGTAGAATGCGCCGCGCGGCTCGAAAGTCGGCAGGCCGATCTGATTCAGGCCGCGCACGATCAGTTGCCGCCGCTGGTCGTACTCGTCGACCATCTGCTTGACGGACGGCTCGCCGCTCTTCAGCGCCTCGATTGCCGCGACCTGCCCGGTCGTCGGCGCCGACATGATGATGTACTGGTGCACCTTGCGCAGTGCGCCGATCAACTCAACCGGCGCGCACGCGTACCCGATGCGCCAGCCGGTCATTGCATACGCCTTGGAGAAGCCGCCAAGCAGGATCGTCCGCTCGCGCATACCCGGCAACGACGCAAAGCAGGTGTGCTCGACGCCGTATACCAGCCGGTCGTAGATCTCGTCGGACAGCACGATCAGGTCGTGCTTCTCGGCCAGTGCCGCGATCTCCAGCAGGCGTTGGCGTGGCATAACCGCGCCGGTCGGGTTGTTCGGGTAGCCGAGCAGGATGGCGCGGGTGCGCGGCGTGATCTTCGCCTCGATCTGCGCCGCCGTCACCTCGAAATTGTCCTCGACGCGCGTCTCGACGACCACCGCCACGCCGCCGGCGAAGACGACGCTCGGCTTGTACGCCACGAAGCACGGCTCCGGCACGATCACCTCGTCGCCGGGGTCGATCAGCGACTGCATCGCGAGGTGCAGCGCCTCGGACACGCCGACGGTGATCAACAACTCGTCGGCGCTGTAGCGCACGCCGTACATGGCGTGCAGGTGGTCGGCCAGCCGCGTGCGCAGTTCTTCGATGCCGGAATTGGACGTGTAGTGCGTGTCGCCGCCGCCCAGCGAGTTGATGCCCGCGCGCGTGATCGCCTGCGGCGTCACGAAGTCCGGCTCGCCGATGCCGAGCGAAATGACATCCTTCATCGTCGCGGCGATATCGAAGAAGCGGCGGATACCCGACGGCGGGACGCTGGTCACGCGCCGGGAGAGACGATAGTTGACCATGCGATGCTCCCTATGCGTTCAAACTGTACGACGAGTCCACGTCGGAGCGATCGCCGACGATCAACCGGTCGAACGTGCCTTTGATGCGCGCCTCGTTGCCGATCAGCGAGGCGGCCAGCGAGGCTTCGTCGATCTGCGCGCCCTGGTTGATGATCGAGTCCTGCACGAGCGAGTGGCTGATGGCTGCGCCGTCGGCGATGCTGACGAACGGGCCAATGCGCGAGTCTGTGACGACGGCGTTCTCGCCGATGCAGACGTGCGGGCCGACGATGCTGTTGACGATTTTGGCCGACGGCGCGACGCTCACCGGCGGGATGATCAGCCCACCCGCGACCTCGTTGCCATCCTGCACCAGTTTCTGCAGGAGGAAGCGGTTCGTCTCCAGCAGGCTTGCTATTGTGCCGCAGTCGTACCAGTTGGCCAGCAGGCGCGTCGACAACTTCGCGCCGTGGTCGATCATGATCTGGAACGCGTCGGCCAGGAAGTACTCGTTCTTCAACTGGACGTGGAGCGCGATCTGCTCGTCGATGGCGGCGAACAGTTCGGCGCTGTGCTTGACGTAGTACACGCCGCCGACCGCCTGGTTGGAGACGAACTCCTTCGGCTTCTCGACAAAGCGCGAGATGTACGGGCCGGTCAGCTTCACGACGCCGAAGCGACGCGGGTCTTCCACTTCCTTCGTGTAGATCACGCCGTCGTGGTCGATCTGGTCGAGTGCGCTCAGGTCGGCCTCGATGACGGTGTCGCCGAAGATGATCAGCACGTCACGAGTGACGATATGCCGCGTCAGGGCGATGGCCGGCGACTGCCCGTTTAACTCTTCCTGCCGCACGAAGTGCGCGCGGTACTGCGGGAACGTCTCGCGCACGTACTTCTCGATCTGCTCGCCCAGGTAGCCGACGATGAAGACGATGTCGTCGATCACTAAGCCCTGCAGCGAGTCGAGCACGTGCCCGAGCACGGTCTTGCCGGCGACCTGCACCAGCGGCTTCGGGGTCGTGTAGGTCAGCGGGCGTAAACGGCTGCCTAGCCCAGCCAGCGGAATGATAATTTGCATGGTGGTATAGCGCCCGGACTTGCGGACCTGGCGCTATTTTGCTCCTGCGATCAGAATCACATACTCGCCCTTGAACGGCTGGCGGCGGAACTGCTCCGCAATGCTGCCGAGCGTGCCGCGCATCACCTGTTCGCCGGGCATCGTCAAATTACAGGCGACGACGGCGGGTCGCACCGCGCCGATGATCTCCAGCAGGTCGCCCAGCACGGCGGCCAGCCGGTACGGCGCGTCCAGCAGGACGATCGTCATGCGCTCACCCGCCAGCGCCTGGATCGCTTCGCGCCGCGCCTCGCGCTTGGCCGGCAGCATGCCGGCGTAGCGGAACTGGTCCATAGGAAGGCCACTGACGACCAGCGCCGCCAGCAGCGACGACGCGCCCGGCACGGCGGTCACCCGCGCGCCGGCGCGCCAGGCCGCTTCCACCAGCGCGCGGCCCGGATCGTGCAGCAGCGGCGTGCCGGCGTCCGAAACTAGCGCCAGCGTCCGCCCGGCCTTCAGTTCCGCGGTCAGTTCGGCGCTGCGCTCCCGCTCGTTGTGCTCGTTCAAATCGGTCAGTTCGCCGCTGAGGCCGTACCGCTTCAGCAGGCGCTCGCCGTTGGCTATCTCCTCGCACACGACCAGGTCGGCCGCGCGCAGCGTGCTCAACGCCCGCGCGCTAATGTCGTCCGCGTTGCCGATCGGCGTCGAGACGATGAATAGCGTGCCGGGCGCGTCGGGCATAGCGGCTTACAGCGCCGGCTTGCGCCGGTGCCAGGTTGTCGCCTGCTCGTAGGCGTGCGCCACGCGCAGCACCGTCGCCTCGTCGAGCGCGCGCCCGATGATCTGCAAGCCCACCGGCAGGCCGCCCGCGAAGCCGCACGGCACCGTCGCGCCGCACAGCCCGGCCAGGTTCAGCGCCAGCGTGAAGATGTCGGCCAGGTACATTGCGAGCGGGTTGTCCGACTTCTCGCCGATCTTGAATGCCGTGGTCGGCGTCGTCGGGCAGACCAGCACGTCGAACGTCGACAGCGCGCGGTCGAAATCCTGCTTGATCAGCGTCCGCATCTGCTGGGCGCGCAGGTAGTACGCGTCATAGTAACCGGCCGAGAGCGCGTACGTGCCGAGCATGATCCGCCGCTTGACTTCCGGACCGAAGCCCTCGGCGCGCGTCTGCAAGTACTGGTCCATCAGGTCGCTTGCGCTGGCATGACGGTAGCCGTAGCGCACGCCGTCGTAACGCGCCAGGTTGGCCGACGCCTCGGCGGGCGCCAGCAAATAGTACGTGGGCAGGGCGTAATCGCTATGCGGCAGCGAGGCGCGCTGTGCTGCCGCGCCCAGCCCGCCCATGATCTCGATCGCCTGGCGCACCGCGTTCTCAACGCCCGGCTGGATGCCGGCGATGAAATACTCGTCGGGCACGCCGATGCGCACGCCGTCGAGCATCGGTTCCAGCCCGGCGGCGTAGTCCGGCACCGGCGCGGGCAGCGATGTCGCATCACGCGGGTCGTGCCCAGCGATCGCCTGCAGGACGAGCGCCAGGTCGCTGACGCACTTGCCGAACGGCCCGATCTGGTCGAGCGACGAGGCGAACGCGATCAGCCCGTAGCGCGAGACGCGGCCGTAGGTCGGCTTCAGGCCGGCCACGCCGCACAGCGCCGCCGGCTGGCGGATGCTGCCGCCGGTATCGGAGCCGAGCGCGGCGAACGCCAGGTCGGCCGCGACGGCCGCCGCGCTGCCGCCCGACGAGCCGCCCGGCACGCGCGCCACGTCCCACGGGTTGCGGGTCGTGAAGTAGGCCGAGTTCTCGGTCGACGAGCCCATCGCGAACTCGTCGGTGTTCGTCTTGCCGAGCATGACCGCGCCCGCCGCATCCAGTTTTTCGACCACGGTCGCGTTGTACGGCGGCACGAACGTCTCCAGCATGCGCGAGCCGGCCGTGGTGCGCACGTCGCGCGTGCAGATGACGTCTTTCACGGCGATCGGCACGCCGAGCAGGGGCGCATCTTCGCCCTGCGCGCGCCGCGCATCGGCCGCCGCGGCCTGCGCCAGCGCCCGCTCCGGCGTGACGGTCAGGTACGCCTTGATCTGCGGGTCGACCGCCTCGATGCGCGCCAGCACGGCGCGCGTCAGTTCGACCGACGAGACGGACTTGCGGCGCAACAGATCGGAAGCGTCGGACAGCGTGAGGGCAGTCAGGCTCATGAACAGTGGTGGTATGTGACGGGAGGTCAGCGCGGCGAGACAAAAAAGGAAGAGGCCGCCGGCATCCTCTCCCATTGCAGCGCCGCTACCCGGCGCGGTTTATTCGAGCACCGGCGGCACGCGATAACAGCCGTCCGCGGCCTGCGGAGCATTGGCCATGATCGCGTCTCGGGCGGGCGACGGGACCGCTTCGTCCGCGCGCAGCACGCTCTGCAGGGCCTGCACCCGCGCCGACGGCGAAATGCCGGATAAGTCGACTGCCTGCAGGCGGTCAGCGTACGTCAGTATGTCAGACAATTGAGCGCCGAAACGCTCGACTTCGCTCTCGCTCAGGCCGAGCCGTGCCAGTTCGGCAATATGCAATACCTCGTCTCGACTCAATTTCACGAGTATATTATAACATTATTGCACAGCGCCGACTACCGCCGGAACTGCCGTAGGGTGCATTCCAGATCTGGGGCAGAACAACTACGCCACCACACCGGCGCCAGCATCGTCACTCCCGCGAAGGCGGGAGTCCAGGGGCAACACCGCTGGATGCGGGCGCGTGGCCATGCGCCCCTACGCGGGCATGACGACTTGGTCGCCCAATAGCCGCCCCAGAAGTGAAAGACACCCACCGCCGTATGGGGGTAATTGCGTGCGCCGCTGACGGCAATGCGAAATTCTGGTTTGAGCCGTTGGTGATGCTCGTCACGTTTTACAATCTACCGAGCAAGGATCTCATACTGATTCAATTTGACGGTGTCCTAGCTTGTCATGCTGAGATGGTCCATACCGGCGGCGGTATGCGAGGCGCCAGAAACTTGTACGCTGGGATTCCAATCCGTCATGCCGGCGAAAGCCGGCATCCAGCGGTGTTGACCCTGGGCCCCGGCTTTCGCCGGGGCGACAACCTGCGACGGTTTATCGCCGGACTTGGCGAAGTTACTGAGCAGCGCGAACGCAAGGCCATTGTCCAACAACCCACCACGCGCGCGAAGCATCTGGGTTGAAACACACGAGTGCAATACCCTATGTTTTGACTGCTTTGCAGTAGCATGATATCCGTGCTATCATGCTTCTTGTGATACAGTCGTTCCGCGATGCCGGGACTGAGGATGTGTTTAACGGTCGCAATACTCGCGCAGCCCGTCGAGCCTGCCCAACCGCGCTGTTGAAGATCGCCGCTCGCAAGCTCGATCTAATGGACGCCGCGGCCACGCTGGAGGACTTGCGCGTACCACCGGCTAATCGACTCGAGGCGTTGTCCGGCAACCGCCGGGGCCAGCACGGCATTCGACTAAACGATCAGTATCGTATCTGTTTCACCTGGACGCCCACCGGGCCTGCCCAGGTCGAAATCGTTGACTACCATTAGGAGACGGCATGGTTCGTATTCCGACTCATCGACCGCCGACCCATCCCGGAGAGGTGTTGCTCGAGGAATTCCTGATTCCCATGAGCCTGACCCAGCGCGATCTGGCTCGGGCGATTCGCGTGCCGTACCAGCGCATCAACGAAATCGTCAATGGCCGCCGAGGGTTGACGCCCAGCACGGCACTGCGGCTCGCCAGGTTCTTTGGCACCAGCGCCGATTTTTGGATGAACATGCAGTTGCGCCTCGACCTGTATGCAGTTCGGCAACACGAAACAAGCACCTTGCGCATGATCAAGCCGTTTGTAGCGTCTGCCGAACCCTTGAGCGCGCCTCGATAGACCGTGCCATTGCCTGGCGCATACCACTGGATGCTGGCGCAGGGAGATTACCTCTCCGTTTGTATTGACAAAGCATCGCCGCCAGTAACTCCACTGCCCGCTCGATTTCGAGTGGGCCGTTTTCGTATTTTATCGACGGTTGCGCCTCGTGCCTGCTCGCGCACGCTTTCAGCGCGCGAAGGCGGTTTCCGCCTTCACGAATGGTAACTGTTCAGGCGTCATTGCGAGGAGCGTCGTTTGCGACGAAGCAATCTCCCTGCAACGCTCTCACCTAACAAGGGTGGAGATTGCTTCGCAAAAACCGCTGCTCATGACGTTCGCGGTATTCCTTGTAGGGGCACACCTCGCGGGTGCCCGGTGCCGGGTCGGGGCAAGCCCGACCCCTACCACAAATGTCATGCCGCATCGCATAGCGCGCGCGGTATGGGAATTCTCGCAATGACAAACTGGACTGAACACTTACCACGAATGTTTGAGCATAATGACGTATAATCGAACGTGCATGGAGAATACCATCGATGCTGCCTGACACCGCAGTCGCCGAGCGCATGCGGACGCTGGTCTCGCAGTGGCAGGCCAGCGCCGACCGGCGCGCGACCTTCCTCGACTGCTACCTGTTGATGACGCGCAATGTGCTCACTGCGCTGGAGCGCGGCGAGTTTCGCGATGCAGTGTGGGTGGATCGCCTGCTCAATCACTTCGCGGACTACTACTTCGCCGCGTTGGATGCGTTTGAGCGCGATGCGGCCGCGTCCCCGGCGGTCTGGCAACTGGCGCACCACGCGACGCGCAACCCGAATATCACGGCGCTGCAAAACCTGTTGCTGGGCGTCAACGCGCACATCAACTACGACCTGGTGCTGGCGACCGCCGATCTGCTGCGGCCGGAGTGGGATACGCTCAACGAGGCGCAGCGCGCCGGCCGCTATGCCGACTACGGCCACGTCAACCTTGTGATCTGTGCCACGATCGACGCCGTGCAGGACCAGGTGCTCGATCCGGCCATGCCGATCATGGCCTCGCTCGACAAGGCGTTCGGCCCGCTCGACGAGTTGCTGATCTCGCATCTGATCATGCGCTGGCGCGAGGGCGTCTGGCAGCACACGACGAACCTGTTGGCCGCCCGCGAGCCGGCCGCGCAGGCCGAAGTCGTCCGGCATGTGGAGTCCGACGCGCTCCGCCTCGGGCATCTGATCGTGCTCTGAGCGCCGCCATTCCCGGCAGAACGCGTTTCCCGTGCTCCGCTACGGGCACGTCTCGCAGTCGGGCATGTCGGGCACGGCCGCCAGCGCCGCCGGGGCGCCGGCGTGCTGCGGCGCGGCTGACTCGTTGACCTCCCAGCGGTCGCAGCGTCCGCCCCAGCGTGCCGCCACCTGCTTGTTCACCGAGACCTGCACGATCTCGCAGCGGTTCGAGCAGTGGTGGCACTCGAATGAGATCGTGCGGTAGTTGAGCGCCCCGGCGTCGAAGCCTTTGAAGCGCGTCGGCCGCCGTCCGCTGTGCACCGTCTCGTGCGCCAGTAGCGCCGCGCCGATGGCGCCCATCACCTCGTGGTGCGGCGGCACATGGATCGGCGTCTCCAGCGCGTCCTCAAATGCGCGCACCATGCCCTGGTTGTACGCCACGCCGCCCTGAAACACGACCCGCTCACAGATCTCCTTGCCAAGGCCGACGTTGTTCAGGTAGTTGCGCGCCATCGCCTGGCAGAGGCCGTAGAGGATATCCTCGACCCGGTGGCCCATCTGCTGTTTGTGAATCATGTCCGACTCGGCGAAGACGGTGCAGCGCCCCGCGATGCGCACCGGCGTGCGCGACTGCAGCGCCAGCGGCCCCACCTCCTCGATCTTCATGTTCAAGCGCGCGGCTTGCTGGTCGAGGAACGCGCCGGTGCCCGCCGCGCAGACCGTGTTCATGCCGAAGTCCACCGCCACGCCGTCGCGCAGGACGATGATCTTGGAGTCCTGCCCGCCGATCTCGATGATCGTCTGCACGCCGGGCACGTAATGCGAGGTCGCCACGGCGTGCGCGGTGATCTCGTTCTTGATCACGTCCGCGCCGACGACGACCGCGGCCAGGTAGCGGCCGCTGCCGGTCGTGCCGACGCCCGCCACGTCGACCGGGCGGTTGGCCAGCCGTGTGCGGATCTCGCGCAAGCCCTGCTGCACGACCTCGATCGGCTTGCCGCGTGTGCGCAAATAGAGCGACTCCAGCACGTTGTCGTCTGGGTCGAGCGCGACGACCTTGGTCGTTACCGAGCCGACATCGACACCCAGGTAGATTCTCATGGCATCCTCCTCGCGTTGGCGCCTGGCGTGGCCAGTGCGCAGCGGCTCATGTCGGCGCGGCGCGCGCCGCCACCGCACTGTACGGTCACCGGACAGCCGGCGCAGACGTCCTCGCCGACCGCCGTGCGCCGGGGCAGTTCCGCAGTTGGCGCCGCCCGCTCCGACCCGGCCGCCATCTCGCGCCGGCGGCGCAGCAGATCGACGAACGCCTCCAGCCGCGTGCGCATGCCCGCGCGGCCCGACTGGTCGTCGAAGATGAACGGCATGACCGGGATGTTGTGCTCGCGGCTGACCTTCGGCAGGATGTTGAGCGCGGTGATCTCCGGCTCGCAGGTGAACGGCAGCAGTTCCACCATGCCGTCGAAGCCGCGTTCCGCGCAGAGCACCGTCTCGCCGATCGAGACCCAGCCCTCGCCGGAGACGTTCCAGCGCAGGTACGGTTTGGCGGCGCGTGCGATCTCCGGCTGGTGCGGGAAGCCGAGCGCCTCGAGGATCAGCGACGCCTTGCCCCACCGGCTCAGCATCAGCGTGCGCTCGACGTCGGCGCCCAGTCGCCCCAACTCGCGCTCGACATCCAGATTGAAAAACGGGTCGAGCACGGCGAAGATTTCTCCTATGACGCCGATCTTCACGGGCCGCGCGTCCGGGTTCAGCGGCACGGCTGCGAGCCCAGCCAGTATGTCGGCCTTCGTGCGCTTGAGCGCGTCGTGGCTGGTCGCGCCGTCCAGGCGGATGAGCGCCTCGGTCCACTGCTTGTCGGCCGCGCCGGGGGTGAGCTCGCGCGGACGGGTGTGCTGCACGCGCCGCTCGACCGCGTCCACGGCGTTCAGTTTGGCGAGCGCCAATGCGATCTGCCGCACGACGTCGGGCGTGGATATACCCGGCGCGAACTGGCGCAGGAACTTCGGCATGGCGAACACGCCGCCTGCGAACAACTCCGAGAAGCTCATCAGGCGGAACGTGTAGCCCATGTCGTGCAGGGCATCGTTGAGCAACTGCCGGTAGCTGCTGTTGCGGCATAGGTCGATGCCGTCCACATAGATCAGCGTGTTCGCGCCCGCTTCCAGCATCTCGATCATGTTGCCGAGGATCTGGCGGTACACGGTGCAGATGAACTCTGGCGACGACTTCGCGCCGAGTGTGACGGTGCGCTTGCTGACCGGCGGCCCGAGCTCCACCTGCGCGCCGATGCCACGGAACATCGACTTGAGCGGAACATACGACGTGCCCATCGTCGGGAAACCGATCACCGGTGTGTTGTGGTGGTGCAGAATGGTCGGCGGCTTGACGGTGCGCGCGGCAACCGGCTCGATTGTCCCCGCGGTCGCGGCGTCTTTGCGATTCTGCTTCTGCCGCGTTAGCATGTCCACGAACGCTTCGAGCCGCGTGACCATGCCGGTCGCGCTGCCATGCTCGTCGAGCACGAGCGTGAGGCAGGAACGCCGCGCGGCGTGCGCCCGGCGGTTGATCGTCTCGACCATCGTCGAATCCGGCCCGCAGGCGAACGCGACGGCGGCGATCAGGCCGTCCACGTTCGATTCGTACAGGTAGTAGCCCGCCGCGCCCGACATAAGCTCGTCGAAGAACCAGAGCGTCTGGCCGGTCGTGCGCGCAATGCCGAGTCGGGCATCGGCCGGCGATACCATTTCGCCCGTGCGGATGTGGATGCCGAGGTCGGAGAGTCGTTTGATCAGGTTGTGATTAACGTAGTCGTCGTACAGGCAGTACGGGTGGCCGACGAGGCCGATGGTGAGCGGGGCGTCCGTGTTCGGGGCGCGCTCGCTCTGGACCATCTCCGCGCCGTACAGGCGCGCCAAGGCCTCGGGGAAAGTGATCTGCTCACGCGCCAGCATGGCCCGGAAACGGAGATCCGCCTCGCGCGCCCGTTCCCAGGCGCGCTGCACCTTCAGCGGGTTCCAGGTGAAGCGCATGCCCATCCTGCGAAACGCGCCCTCGGTCGTGAGCTTGCGGTTTTGCGGGTCGATCTCGATATCGATCAGCGGCGGGCAGTCGGGCACCGTCGCCTTCATGATGTCGGGCAGGCCCTTGAACTTGGCGCAGTGGAATGCGTCCGGCTGCATGCTCCAGATGGCGGGCACGAAGACGAAATCGGCGCGGCCGTCGTCGCGCAGCCACGAGACGTGCCCCGCATAGACTTTGACCGGCAGGCAGGTCACGTCCGCGACGACCCGGGCGCCCGCGGTCACAATCTCGCGGTTGGTGGGAGGCGAGAGGAGTGTCTCGACGCCAAGTTCGTCGAAGAACGTATGCCAGAGCGGGTAATGCTGGTAGAACTGCAAAGCGCGGGGGATGCCAACTCGCACACTCATTCGCGTCTCCTCCTCCGGGCGACCGCGCCAAGCCGCGCATGGTCACCGTGTCCATTGATCAAACGTCGTCAACGTGCTGGAGACATCTAACAGTCAAACGACTGCCAGTGGTAGCATTCCGGCCGCCAAAAGACGCCATGTCTGGTGGTGCGACGGCCGGTGAGGGGCAGAGCAAGTACGTTGAGGCCCAGTATGAGGTTTCGGGAGGAGTCCGTCAAGGGACAA
Source organism: Chloroflexota bacterium (assembly GCA_016235055.1). Taxonomy (NCBI): domain Bacteria; kingdom Bacillati; phylum Chloroflexota; species Chloroflexota bacterium. The sequence continues at coordinate 66,861 of JACRMK010000095.1, forward strand.
ATGCCACGGCCGCCAGACCAATGTCTGCCACTTTGGGGCGGCCGATGACCGCGCAAACGCTGCCGGCTGCCCAAACGGGTAGTTTATGCCATCGTACTGCCAGATTGGCACGAAAAAAGCGGTGGGCTTTGCCATGACGTGCTTCGAGAACAGTTCGGAAGACAGGGTCGCGACATATGAAAGGCGGCGGGTCAATAAACCCTCCGCTTGTACGGATGCCGCGATTCTGCTGAGGCGGGTCACAGATCCGCTTGCAGGACAGATCAGAGACCGGTCCCTTGTGAAATACACCCGTTACGCTGGCATCTGTTCCCGGCGTGGGGGTCAATCAATTGGGAACGGGCTGCGACCGGCTTCGCGCTGCGCCTCGTGTACCACCGCCACCGCGAGACAGGCCGGGCATACGGCATGCGCCCATGCCCCGTAGGTTTCGGCGACCGTGGCCGGCGCATGTTTCCCCGTTTGAGCGCGCCGCCGGTGAATGATGAACCAGCCGAGCGCGCCGCCGGCCAGTACGGCCACCAGCAGCGCGACGAGCAAGGGCGTCGAGTTGCCGGCAAGAGCGAGCAGCAATCCGCCGGCGAAACCGAGCACGAAATGCCACGCAAGGAAGAACGCGCTGCCGGCGATCAGCCCCGGCACAAACACACGCGGCGCAAGGCGCGCCAGTCCGGAGGCCGGCACGGTCGCGATGCGCACGCCAGGCGTTGTCAACCCGAGCGCGACTGCCGCTATGCCGCCGCGCCGGATGCTCTCCATCATCTTGTCGAGCCGCGCAGCCGGCAGGCCGATGTGCGGCCCGACGCGGTAGATGAACTGGCGCGCCGGGCCGCGCACGAGCGCATACTGCACGATGCCGCCAATCACCATCGGCAAAAGAATCACGAGGAACACGAGCGCAACCGACTCTTTGCCCTGCGCCGCGCGCGCCGCCCCGCCGAGGATGATCAAATCGGAGGGCACGGGCACGGGTACGCCGATCTCCTTCAGGAGCATGATCGCAAACACGGCGGGCAAGCCGTACATGTCGAGCGCCTGCGAGAGCGTGGCAGCGAGGTCCATACGATTGCCTCTCCCCGTGAAATTATGCGCCAGAGTGCCAGCATATTGTACCGCACAAACAAAAACCCCGAAGACGCCTGCCTCCGGGGCTTGCTGTCACGGTAATCCGGCGTTCATTCAATTGAACGCCCCTACTCTATGCTCTGTTCACCGTTCACGGTTGACCGTTAACTGGCTTTTCACTCCACGCTGACGCTGTAATTCTCGCCCTCCCAGTCGTTCGCGCCCGGCCAGTAGAAGGTGAACGTCACCGTTGCGCCGGCGGGCAGTTGCTCGGTCGGCAGATCGAGGTAGTGCGCGCCGAGTGTCGAATCCTGCGTGTCGGCGTCGTGCGTGGTCTGCCAGTTGTCGGTGCTCCAGCGCACCCGCGCCGGTTCGGTGGCGACGATGCGCAGCGTCTTGCCCTGCGCCATGCGCCGCGCTTTCAGGTTGAACGACCAGAGTGCGTGCGGCGAGCCGGTGTGATCACGCGCGTAGCGCTGCGCAGCGGCGGGCGGCGTGTCGAAGATGCGGCCATCGCGCAGCGAGCGGCGCAGCTTGATGTACTCGGCGTGCGCCCAGACCAGCGGCATCGCCGATCCGGAGGGATGACCGAAGGTTAGCTCTTTCTCCGGGATATCGGGCGAATCCCATATCTGCTCCGGGATCATGCCGCCGTCGCCCGCGAACGCCTCGACGGCGTGCAGCAGTGCCAGCGCGGAGTCGCGCCGGCCCGCGGACAGTTCGTAGTGCGCGCGCTCGGCGGTCAGCAGCGGCCAGGCGCGGCCCACACCGGTGCCGTCAAACGGCGAGCCGTCGGCGTGCTCGCCGTAGCCGTCGTCATTGTAACGGTGCCACGATGGCCCGTTCGGCGTCTCCACTTTAAGAAGGTAGTCGAGCACGCGCACGGTGTTCACGATGCGCGGGTCGCCGGGCGCGCGCAGGCCGAAGCGCACCAGCGCCAGCGCGTCAGGGCTGACGAGGCTGGCGGCCGCTTCATCGCTCTCACCCGGCGGCCGGTTCTTGATCGGCACGAAGCCCATGGAGGGCGATGCTGCATCGGCCACGTCGGGCGGCGCGATGCGCACGTAGTAGCCGTCCACGCCGGCCGCGCGCGCCAGGTCGGTGTCGCTGGCGTAGATCCAGCGCTCGATGCTCGCGTTCCATACATCGGCCGTCTCGCGCAGGAACTGCGCGGCGCGCCCCTCGCCGTTGGCATCGGCGAAGTCGGCGGCGGCCAGCAGCCCGGCGATCTCGGCGGCCAGCGTGAACGGCGAGTAGCCGGGGTCTTCCTCCCAGCGGTCCTCCTGCGTCACCGGCCCGTTGGCGACGAGGTAACTCGCCGCGCGGCGCACCATCGGCCAGTACTCGGCGAGCTCGCCATCCTCCAGCGTGCTCTCGCGGCGCAGCAGATCGAGCAGGAGGATCGGCAGGGCGGTCTCGTCCATCTGCACGCCGCCCCAGTATGGCGTGCCGTCCAGCCACATGTTCTGCGACCAGTGGCCGTCGGCCTCCTGCGTGATGTGCAGGAACTGCGCCACGCGCCGCGCGTCGTCGCGCGCGCCGGCCGCCAGCAGGCCGCCGGCCGTCTCGACCAGATCGCGCGGCCAGACCAGGTGGTAGCCGCCGAGGTCGTCGTCGCCCTGCGCGAAGCCCCAGGGAATCGACAGGCTGGCGATCATGCCGCCCGGGAAGTTGGCCGCCTCGTGCGTGCGCAGCACGGCGGCGCTCGTGCGGTAGAGATCGCGCTCGCCCGGCAGCGCCGGCGTGGGCGGCACGATGGCGCTCTGCCATTGCTGCCACTCCGCAACGTACGCGTCGCGCGCCGCGCTGAAGCCGTCGACCAGACTAGCCAGCGCGCGGTGTCCCGCCTCGGCGGCGCTCTGCCCGAAGGCGAGCGCCAGCACGAACTCGCCGCCGCAGGCGCGCAGATCGATCTCGCCGGTCAGCGCGACGTTGCCGTTCTCCGCGCGCGGGTACGCCCACTGCATCTGCTTGTGCGCGTGGACGTCCTGCCAGCCGTCGGAGACGCCCGCGAAGCCGGCCGAGCGCTTGAGCCATGGTGCGGAACAGGCCAGCGCCAGCGCGTAGTCGTCGTCGCGCGTGGCGAACAGCATCGGCGTGCCCTTGTAGTCGCCGACCCAGGCGGTGTTGCCCGCGCCGAAGTTGCCGAGGTGCGGCGCGAGCAGCGCATAGAGATGGTAGTCGTCCAGCGCGCCGGCCAGCGGCGTGAAGCGCGTCCACTGCAAAACGGCGTCGCGCAGCGGGTCGGCCACGATCTGCTTCTCGATCCGGTAGCGGCCCTGCTTGCAGCTGTTCACCAGCCGGTACGCGGGCACGCCGTCGGCCAGCGTGCTGACTTCGGACATGGCGTCGCGCTTCTCCTCGGAGAAGAAGTCGCGGCCGTCACTGACGAGCAGGCCGAGGTCGCGCGTGCAGGCGGTGTCCACGCGCGGGAAGTAGACCTCGTCGAGGATGCCGTGGCTCAGCGTGAACCAGACGCGGCTGGCATCGCTGAGCGAGGTGCCGACGCCGCTCTTGGCGCTCGATGTCCAGCGCGGCGCGATGCCGGGCGCATTCTGTGTGTCGCTCATGCGCTCGCACCACCTTCGGGCGCCCACTCGATGACGCACTTGATCTCGTCGGTTGGGTGCTGGGCCAGCGCCGTCGCGGCGTCGGTGTAGGCGTGCCGGTGGCTGATCAGCTTCGCGACGTGATCGCCCCAGCGCAGGCGCGCCGTGCCGAGGTCGTCCACCGCCATCTGGTAGTGGTCGCGCGCGGCGTTGACGCTGCCGATCATCACCTGGTTCTCGAGCACGAGCTGGCGCATCAGTTCCGCGCCGTGGATTTCGACCGGGCGATTGCCGCCGGGGATGCCGGTCAGGACATAGACGCCATCCTGCGCCAGCGCGTCGAGCAGGTTGAACTCCAGCGCGGCGACGCCGGTCGCCTCGAAAATCAGTTCCATCTCCCCGACCGTGTCATCGACCTGGTCAGCCGGCACCTGCCGCCCGTCGATGTACCGGCCACCGATCGTCTTCAGCCACTGCGGGCGCGCGCTGCTCTCGTCCACGATGTCGAGCCCGTAGACCTCCGCGCCGCGCAGGCGCAGGATCAGCGCGGCCAGCAGGCCAATCGGGCCGAGCCCGGCGACGAGGCAGCGCCGCTCGAACAGCCAGTTCGGCGTGGCAGGCGCGTCGGGCAGGCGCGCGACCTGCACACGTACTGCCTCGTCAATCGCCTTCTCCGCGACCGAGAGCGGCTCGGTCAGCACGCCGACGGCCGCCAGTTCGGGCGGCACGCGCACGGCATATTGTTCCTTGTCCACGGCGTACTCGGCCTGGTAGCCGTCGAGGCCCCAGATGCCGCGCTCGCGGTACTTGCCGCTGCTGCACATGTCGGAGCGGTTCATGCCGCAGGCGACGCACTGGCCGCAGCCGCGCCGCACGGTGAAGACGGCGTAGTCGCCGAGCTTGACGCGCGTGACGTTCGAGCCGACGCCGACGACCTGGCCCATCATCTCATGCCCGATAACCAGATCGGCCTGGCCGTCCGGCACGAGCAAGCGTCCGCCGGCCGCTTCCTCGCGGTCCGTGCCGCAAATACCGACGCGCACAACGCGCAGCTTGACTTCGTCCGGCGCGTTGATGGCCGGTTCCAGCCGTTCCACCAGGCGCATGTCCGGCGTGCCGGGTACGACTGCGATTGCTTTCATGTGGCCCTCCCTGGGCGTGCATAGAATGGTTAGCATATATAACTAATCTAGCACGCCTTCAGGTTTTGGCCAATCGCGGGGGAGGATTTGCAGGGCTGGTTTTTCAGCGCGGGATGAGAGGCGACGGTAGGATGGACAGGTGCGGCGACGAGCGAGGGGGGAGGGCAAAGGCAGCGCGTTCACGATCGACTTGCCGATGTAGCGCGGCGGGATAGAATTCTCGTACTTGTTTACCGGGTAGTCGTCGTGAGCATGCAACCCGTTCTACTCAGTTTGGGCGTAAATCGCATGAGCGCCCTGCACGCTTGCGCGGGATGGCGCCCCGGGCGAACTCGCTTGTACCCATCAGCCCCACCCCC
>JACRMK010000096.1 GCA_016235055.1 Chloroflexota bacterium
GCACGGCCCCAGCGCCATTCGCTGCGCGCCGAGTTGCAGGCGTTGCTCGCCCAGCAACCGCCACCCACGCCAGCACTCGATTCTGCCTCTTGACATTTTTGCCATGACCCTAACCTATGACCAATAGGCTTGCCCCGGCCCGCCATCGGGCACCCGCAAGGGGTGCCCCCTACAAGCGATACTGCGAACGTCATGAGCAGCAAGTGGATTCCGGCCAAAACCGTGCCGGAATGACGCTGGCGTCGTAGGCGCCCTTCCGGTTAGAGACTCCGCTTCAGCGCCGCAAGTGACGATATTATCTAAGCGGCTCCGTGCCCCTCCAGCACGCCGATCGTGAGGCGGTAATGCACTTCTTCGCCGGGCTGCAGGAAACGCAGGCGGCCCTCCGCGCGCAGCTTCTGGCGCGGCGTCTCCCAGTAGTTGGCCGGCTCCAGCGCGCAGACGTAGTCGCCCGCGCCCATCATCTTCCACTGCGCGAAGCACGGCAGCTCGGCAGCGCGGTAGCGCACGTAGGCGCCGAAGTTCAGCGCGCGGTTGACGATCGCGGCGCGCACGAAGCCATCGGCGCCGACGCGCGGCTTGTGGAAGAAGACCTGCTCGGCGTAGTCAGGCGACGGCCGGTCGAAGCGCGTGTGCCGATCCAATCCCTGCCGGGCCGGCTCGTCGCGCGGGTCGACCTGCTCGTCGTCGATAATCAGTTCCGAGTCCGGACTGACGACCGGGAAGCCAAAGTTGCAGTGATAGAGCAGCATGTGCGGGGTCGGGCGGAAGCCATCGTTGCGCACCGTATCTTCGATTGTGAATGAGTTCGCGCCGAGCCGCGTGACGATGTGGCGCGTCAACAGCAGATTCTCCCCGAACAACACTGACTGGCGCACCTGTGCTTCAATGGCGAGCACGTAGTCGTCGCCGCGCCACTCCTCGGTGACGCGCACATGGTCGGGCGGCATGTGCGAGATGCGGCCGTGCAAGCCGAGTGCTTCCGCGCCGTCGGTCTCCGGTTGACCAAAATGCGTCAGCCCGCACGTCGTCACCAGCCCGCCGCCAAACGTGCGCACCCAGCCGTAGCCGAGCGGCTCGTGTTGCTCCGGCCGTCCGAGCGCCGGGTGGATCCACGCCAGCGGCCGCCCGTTTTGCTCCGCAAAGCCGATGTCGAGGCCGCGGTCGATCAGCACCTGGAACCGGAAACCGCTGCCGGTGTAGATTTCGGCGGCGCGCATGCCGCGCGGCTTGCCGTCGGCCAGTTCCATCAGGCGCACGCCGGCGATCTGCGACAGGCCGCCGGTCATCTGCCGCAGTTCTTCGATACTGTATTTGTGTCCGAACAGTTCAGGCATGGGACCTCAATTCGGGGATCAGGGATCGGGTGTCAGGTGTCAGGGATCGGGGATCGGTGTATTGGGATTTGGGATTTGGTGCTTGGGATTTCCCCGTTGGGATTTGGGACTTGGTTTCTTACTGGCGTTCCCAGACACGCAGCCCCTGCCGGCTCAGGTAGATCGGCATGTTCTGGAACAGCGGGCTCTCCTGCTCGATGGCGCGGATCATCGCGCGCTTCTCGTAGGAGTGGTCGCTGGCGAGGATCGTCAGCGAGCCGCCCTCGCCGCCGGCGCCATTCACCTTCCAGCCGAGCGCGCCATGGGACTTCGCGATGGCGATCACCTGCTGGGCGTCGCGGCTGACCAGGTACGGGTTGAGCCGCGCCTGCGCCTCGGTGTTCTGCGTCATGGCGCGACCGAGCGCGGCGAAATCGCCGGCCAGCACGGCATCGCGCGAGCGGCCCGCCGTGCGGCGCAGCGCTTCGAGCTTGGGGCTATCGGGCCCGGCGCTCTCCAGTTCGCGGATCACCTTCTCGTGTACCTGCGACGAGTCGTGCGAATGGCCGAGGAAGACGAGCACCAGCCGCCGCTCCAGTTCCCACCAGATCGGGTTCGGCACCTGCAGCGGCGAGACGGTCGCGTGCGGGTAGTTGAACATCTCAATGTAGTTGATGCCGCCGAACGCCGAGCACAACTGGTCCTGGATGCCCGACTGGCGCTTGAGCATCTCGACCTCGATGGCGTGCGCGGTGTAGGCCGCCTCGTGCGCGCTCAGGCGGCCGGGGGTCAGGCAGTCGAGCGCGCCGACCAGCGCGACGGCGACCGCCGCCGAGGTGCCGGTGGACGCGCCGGCCGGCGCTTCGGAGAAGATGCTGACCTGGATCGCGACGTCGTCCGGCACCTTCATCCGCTCGATCGACGCCTCCAGCAGCGGGTGCCGCACCCAGCCCTTGCGCTCCGGCGGGATGGCGTAGCGCTCACCGAAGTTTTCCGCATTGATGACGATTCGCTCGGGAACATCGGCGGTACGGTAGACTTCGATCTGCACCTCGGCGTACGGGTAGACGCCGATATTGAAGATCGCGCCGCGCCCGGCGAACCAGGTGTCGGTCCAGCCGCCGTTGTCGCAGATGCGGATGGGGGCGAGGCTGTTGATCAGGCGCACGGGGCGGGGAGAGTTGCTCATAGGGTCGATGTCCGCAATGGCGACGCGCCGAACGGCGCGGCCAGGATGACTGCGCTTCGGATTGTGCTACCCAACGGGGGAAAAGTCAACTGCCAGTGAGGCGGCTACGACGCGCGAGGTCTATCGAATTGGCGTCGAAGTCAGCGGCATTTGCGGTCCCGGTGTGGGACGGGGCATATCGAATGTGCCGCCTGTACGTGTGACATACACGCCAACACTTGCCGCACCGTGCATTCCCTGCGTACCATACGCGTCTACGACGACGAGATGCCCCCGTTCTTCGATGAAGCGCAGTGTTGTAGTGAAGATAGCTGGTATATCTTTTCTTAGATCAAAGCTCCCCTCAGTGAAGCCCGATAAAACTTCTGCCCTTGCTTGGAATAGGTCGAGATGAGCAGACACCCGCGTGTCCTGTCCAGCCGTTACCGTGGTCGTCACCACCACTGGCTCGTTGAGCGCCGGTGCCTTGGCCATCACGAGCTTGACGTCCAGACCGTAACCGGGACTTGCGCCGGGCACGATACAACCGACCACGTTGAGCAGGGAAAGGCAGATCAATACACGGAAGATGGTCTTCATCGCTCCTCCTCGGCAGACCGGCGCATGGCGCGGTACAGTAAGAGACCGCAAGCGGCTACGGCGCATAGTGTAATCATACTCCGCCCCGCGGGACAAAAGCAAGTTTTCGTTTCCGGTGCTTCCCCAGACCCGTTTGACGCTGCATGACGGATTGATTAGACTACCCTCCATGCCCGCACCCAACATCTTCCAGAAAGTATCGCAGGCGCCGACCAATCCGCACCCGCAGACGCCGGGCCGGACGTTCGACGTGGCCGACCTGTATCGCGGCCCGGTCGCCGATCTTGAGGCGAAGGCCGGCGGTGGCCTGCCGCTCGACGAAAAGCTGCGCCAGGCGTACTTCTGGATCGTCAACACGGCGATCATCAGCCCGCACTACGACATCGAGTACAACGACGGGCCGAACCAGTCGTTCGTCTTCGGCGACAGCAAGACGCGCGTCAGCCTGCCGTCCGGGCAGAGCTACTCGTCGTACGTGCTGCTGCCGCTGCTGACCTTCGCCACGCGCCGCAAGTGCCTGTTCATCGGCGGGCCGGGGCGCGGCAAGACCGCCAGCGCGATCCTGATGGGCGTGCTGGCCGGCTACTCGGTCAAGGAGGTGCGGCGCGGCATGCAGCACGGCCAGCCGCAGATGACGATCGCCGATCTGCTCGGCACGCCCCTGCCGGCCGACCTCGTCAACGCCCAGCGCATCGAGGACATCCGCATCGCGTGGCGGCAGTGGCTCGGCATGCGCGTCAAAATCGTCGACGAGTACAACCGCATCCCGACGCGCACGCAATCGGCCCTGCTGACCGTGATGGGCGACAACTACGCCGAACTGCTCGACCACGTCTACGAGTGCCCCGAAGCGGCCTGGTACCTAACCGCCAACGACGACGCGGGCGGCGGGACGTACCAGGTCATCGAGGCGCTGCGCGACCGCATCGATGTGGTCGTGACCGCGCTGGCGTTCAACATGCGCTTCCTGAAAGAGCTGCTGGCGCGCATCGAGGCCGGTGCGCGGCCGGAAGACGTCGTGCCAACGCAGATTATCTTCACGGAGGCCGAGATCGACCGGCTCGACCGGGAGATCGTGGCGGTCAACCTGCCGCCGGAGATTCGCCGCCGGCTGGAGTTCTTCGCCAGCCAGTTCGAGTTCCTGGAGCCGGCCGCCGCGCAGCTCGAGTACATGACCAAGGACACGGCGCGCCTGTCCAGCGTCGACGTGCACCTGCTCTCGTCGCAGGAGACCGGCAAGGACAAGGTCAAGGACATCGGCAGCCAGACGAAAAACGGCCTGTCGGTGCGCGCGCTGATGACGCTGATCGTGTACGCCAAGGCGCTGGCGCACTTCCGCGGCAACCCGATCGTGGAGATGGAAGACCTGCGGCAGATCCTGCCGTTCGTCCTGCACGACAAGCTGGTGATGGACGCGGACTCGCCGTTTTTCGACGCGCCGGGCAACGCCGCCTTCCGCACCGACCGCATCGGCTGGCTGCGCCGCCTGTTCGATCTGTCGTGCGCCGAGTATGACCGGCTGAACCTGGACAAGGACGACCCGGTGGCGACATTGGAGGCGGAGTTCGCGCACGGGCTGGAAGGCGTGAACGAGTCCGAGGCGCGCGCGCGGCTCGCGAAGATCGAGCGGCAATTGGCGGAGTGGAGCAAGGCGCGCAAGCTGTACGGCAACATCTACGACGACATTCTCAAGCTGAAGTACCTGCACCAGCGCTACACGAACTACCTGAAATGGCTGACATGGAAGCAGTAACCACCATGCCTCCGCTGACCGGCGCGTTCGCCGCTGTGCTGAAGGCCGGACGCGAGACGTTCAACGCGCGCTTCGTCGAGGCGCGGCGTATACACGCGGCGCTCGACGGCGCGGAGTTTCTTGACTTTCTGCGCGGCACGGTTGCGCCGGTGGTCGCGGCGGCGCACGCGACCCGGCCCGACGCGACCGCCACCGTCGCGCAGGTGCTGTACGACCTGTCGCTCGAACTGCTGTGCGAGGACATCCTCGGGGCGCGCTCGCGCTACCCGCATATCGGCGTGGCATGGCGCGATCTGCTACCCGCGCTGGCAGCGCACCTGGCCGCCGCGCCGCGCGCCGTCGCCGGATCGGTCACCAACGCGCTCTACAACCTGTCGCAGGTACCGGGCGCGCGCCCGGCGGAGTGGATCGAGTCGATGCGCGCGCTGGCACCGCTCTGCGCCGACGGCGATACGCTGCTGCGTGGCGGCCAGGTCGCCGCGTGGCGTGCCGGGCTAGCCCACTACCGCACCGGCGCGCTCGACCTCTGCGGGCAACTGCCCGCGCCGGTCGTGCATGCCGCGCTCGATGCATCACCCGCCGCGCGACAGATGCCGGTCGCCGACCTGATCGCCCGCCTGCGCGCCGAGCCGTGGCGCAAGGCGTCGCAGATCGACGGCAAAGCAAGCGCGGGACAGCTTAAGATTGTGGCGCGCGCGGGGGCGTTTCGCGGCTTCGGCGGGCTGTTCCTCGCGCCGCCGACCGTGACGCCGGCCGGCGGGCAGTTCATCGCGAGCGATGCGCAGACCGGCGCGTACCTGCTGAGTGCCGACGCCTACGGCGCGACGTTCCACCGCGCCGACGGCATGAAGGCCAGCCCGTCGCTTGGTCCGTTCAAGCTCGACCGTGGCGGCCGCGTGACGCTCGGCAAGCTGAGCTGCACCTTCCCCGAACTGACCAACGCGACGAGCGCCGCCTCGGACGGCACCACGCTGGCCGTGACCACCGCGCTGTCACATGCGGTCTGGCTGGTCGCCGCCGTCTAAATCAGATCCGCGAATAACACGCTCTTCGCCAATCTTTTGTCCACGCCATACAGACAGAAACACGAAATGAATTCGGCTTCCTATTCGCGTAGATTCGCGTTATTCGCGGAGAAAAGAAAAGAGGACTCGCAATGGCGATTCTGGCGAGTGTACCGGATTAACCGGGGAAACGCTCTAGCACGATTTTGAAAGGTATTGCGGCTAAGCGGATCCACTGAATTCTGAGGGGTGGTAAAGTGATTAGCACCACGGTCTACGGAATCTGATTGGGCAGATGCACTCTCGCCGAATCATTTCCCGCTACGAAATGGTACAATGCCAAAGTCTGCGAACCCCAGCTCTACGATCTGGACGGGTTTCCCCGCGATAGTGCGTGGTAGCCCCAATGCAAATAAGTCGGTGTGGTCCCATTCCCATACGCCGACAATAAATTGGGAAACCTTGGCATCTGCCGCAGAGTCTGCGCCCGTGGCGCTTGTGATCAGAGCATGCGTCCCAATCTTCCGCTGCCAATTCAGCCATAGATGTCCATCGGATCCCAAGAAGTTTTCCCAGTCAGCCCCATATTGTCGCGCCAGGCTCGCAAATAGCGGGTTGCGCAGTGCTGGATCACTAGCCAGTTCAGGCGGGAGCGGCGCCAGAGTCGGAATTACCCATGGCCTTGGCGTGACCACAAAAGGCGCTGTGGCTAATGGTGTGACGATAGATGCTGACAAAGGTATTGCGGGCGCCTTCTCGGTAATCAATATGATAGTTCCAGCAATAGCGACGATGAAAACCAGGGCACCACGCCTCACCCAAATTTTGTTCGACCGGATCTGCATTCACGCTCCTCCTACCGATCGTGGTTGATATGAATATTCCAGGCTCCCTTCACATGCCACCAGCGGGCGTACACTCCATGATAGTAGCCGCCGCCATCTGGTGTTCTGGCTATCATATAGCCGTGCACTCGAGGTCTGTGCCCAGAACCACCTTGGTCTAGCCACAACGCTCCGGAATCTCCAGTCTCGTTCCAGTTGTCAGCCAAAAAAGTATCTCTATACCATGCAGTCTTGCCGTTTCGGACATCAAAAACACCTATCGTCAAAGGATAATACCATATACGGCCAAAAGTCGTTCCTGTTCTGAATCCGGTCTTATTGCCATACCAATTCATCTGAGGTTCAAACATCTCTTGTGGATCAGGGTTACCGATGCCATGAATCTCAGCGACCATTTCACTATCTGCTGTCAAATAACCTATGACGACATCGGTGAGGTTAGCATTAGCTTCATCATCGTACCTTGTCTTAACGTCGTCTGGTAGTGGTTGGCCCTGTATACCTCCAACGGTTCCAAGATGTATAAGACTTTGACCGGAAATAACTTGACCAGTTTGCAAATTGGATCCATCGAAACACGCCTATTTCCGGGCGTTTTCGCACTCAAGTGGGCAGATTGTTTCCGGTCAAACCCTAACTGGTGGCGGGGGATTACATCCGCCGATATCAACGGCTTGATACACTCTGTCGCCTGAGCAGCAACCAGATGGATCAACCAGCACATGGTAGTTTCCAAACAGATATTTCCAGCCACTAACAGATCGGCCACCACCTTCGCCGATAACAGATGCTCCCAACGTACCGGCTCCGTACCCATGGGCTAGATTCCCCATGATTAACCCGCCCTTCGCAGGACGCTCAAAGGTACATCTGAACTAATCCAAGGCGAAATGCGGCAGACTGGGATTCGCTGTGGGCCAAAATAGCGCAGGCGTTGATTTGGCATAGCCACTATCGAAAGCAAACTTCGGAATTTCCAACTCGAATATTTCTATAGGCTTACCATTGTCATGCCTTTGGGGCAATACAGACTGTAGCAGATCACTCTTGTCCCACTTGGTCACAAAAATCGTGAACTTTGGATTCGGATTTTGCTCATTGAGTTGCTGGTCACTAAATCCGGTAATCAACGCACGCGGTCCAATAATCCGCTGGTACTTGACCCAGGTCTTCAAGTCCGGATGCAACCCCTTTTCCCAATCCTTGCCGTATTTCTTCGCGATGCCGGCAAATAGGGGATGTCGGAGAGCAAAATCCTCTGGTCCTTGTGCATACGCGAGGCTCGAAGTCAGCATAGCGCCAATCAACACCAGGACCAAAGCCACGGCAATCTGGAGTTTTTCTCGTCTGGGAGACATGGCGTACGCCTCCTAATTACTGTGATGCCGCTTGTGGCGGCAGAACGGGGATCTAGCGCGATCTCAGAGGTGCTGTCTCGACATGTACGACATGGGATGAAGTCGTGATACTGCAAACACTTCTGGCGACCATCTTTCAATTTCCAGTATACTCCTCAGGGGGGGGGAAATGTCAATGGGCTCAGGAAAGCTGGCAGAAGTCTGGCAGACTCACGCCTATAGCCGAAATAATGCACGTTTTCCCTTGGGTTTCTTTACGCTCTCTGCGTCTTGGCGTGAGACAGACCTTCCTTTATGTCTTGTCGACTTGGTGGTGAGATGATGAGCAACGAGCTCGACACCCTGCAAGCGCAGTGGTCCGCGCAGTGGCAAACCGCGCTGGCCACCTGGAGCAAGTTCACCAAGCTCGGCGCGCCGCACTGGTGCGCAACGCACAAAGAGGCCACGGTCGAAGGGCTCTCGCAGTCGTTCGCCATGATCCGACTGACCGACCAGACGGTGGTGATCGATCTGCAAGGCGTGCGCGAGAACAAGCTGGACGCATTCGCGCGCGAGGTGCTGGCGCACGAGATCGGCCATCACGTCTACGCGCCCGCCGACCTGACCGACCACGCGCGCATGCTGGCGCGCATGCGCTGGGCCCTGCCGACCAAGGAGAACCTGGCGCCGTTCGTCGCCAACCTCTACACCGACCTGCTGATCAACGACCGCCTGCAGCGCAGCGCCGGGCTGCACATCGCCGATGTGTACCAGCAGATCGGCAACCGCTCGGCCGACCGCATGTGGACATTCTACATGCGCATCTACGAGATCCTCTGGAGTCAGCAGAAAGGTACGCTGACGTTCGGCGAGATCGATGCGCGTTTGGAAGGCGATGCGCAGCTTGGCGCGCGACTGATCCGCTCGTACGCGCGCGACTGGCTCGACGGCTCCGGCCGCTTCGCCGCGCTCTGCCTGCCGTACCTGCTGGACGACGACGGCAAGACGATCCAGCAGATCCTGAAGGGCTGGCGCGACATGCAGAACGCCGGCGCGGGCGGCGGCATGCCGAGCGGCTTAACCGGCATCGAGGATGGCGAAAAGGAAGGCGCGATCCATCCGTCGCTCGACCCCGACCTGGCCGGCGAAGGCATCGACAGCGCGGACGCCGACGGCGACGGGCAAGCGCCGCCGGTTGAGAGCGGCACGCAGAAAGCCAGCACCGGGCAGGCGCGCCAGCCGTTCGAGTTCGGCGAGATCCTGCGCAGCCTCGGCATTGACCTGGATAATCACGAGATCGCCGCGCGCTACTATAAGGAACGCGCCGTGCCGCACCTGATCCGCTTCCCGTCGCGCATCGTGCCCGAATCGACCGAGCCGCTGCCGGAGGGCACGGAGCCGTGGGAGGTGGGGCAGCCGTTAGAGGACGCCGACTGGACGGAGAGCATCCTGCGCAGCCCGCGCGTCATCCCCGGCCTGACGACGGTGCGGCGCGTCTGGGGCTCGACCGAGGGCAAGCTGCCGGAGAGCCAGCCGCTCGATCTCGACCTGTACGTGGACTGCTCCGGCTCGATGCCGGATCCGCAAGTGAACGTCTCGTACCTGACGCTGGCCGGTGCGATCATCGCACTGTCGGCGCTGCGGGCGGGCGCGCGCGTGCAGGCGACGCTCTGGAGCGGCAAGATGCAGTACGAGACGACGAAGGGCTTCATCCGCGACGAGCATCGCATCCTGCAGATCCTGACCGGCTACTTCGGCGACGGCACGCAGTTCCCGCTCCACATCCTGCGCGACACGTTTGCCGACCGCAAGCCATCCGACCGACCGGCGCACATCCTGATCATCTCCGACAACGGCGTGACGACCATGTTCGACAAGGACGAGCAGGGCGCGGACGGCTGGGCGATCGCGCGCATGGCGCTGGCGAAGGCGCGCGGCGGCGGCACGATGGTGCTGAATCTGTTCCCGAGTTGGGAGCAAGTCGAGAAGCAGTTGGTGCAGGCGCGCGACGAAGGCTGGGACATCAACCCGATCAGTTCATGGGAGGAGTTGGTGGAGTTCGCGCGCAAGTTCAGCCGCAAGACGTATGCGCCGGAAGGCGGCGAGGAGTCCCCGTCCCAACGGCTGCGCCGATGAGCGGTCGCTTGACGCGTCCATGGTCCAGGGGTAAACTGCACGTGTAAGTTATACCTTGTTTAAGAGGTTCAACCATGGAAAGAATCGAGGAGTACGTGCGCCCGCTGACGGCCAAGGGTACGGTGACCATTCCCATCGAAGTGCGCCGCTTGCTGGGGTTGAACGTGCGCGACAAAGTGCGTTTCCGCGTGGTGGATGGCCTGCGCGTCGAACTGTTGCCGCCGCCGATGACGCTGGAGAAAGCATTCGGCTCGGTGAAGCCGCGTCAGCGCCCCGAGAACTTCAAGCGTCTGCGGGACACGGCGGTTGAAGAGCATATCCGTCGCCGCACAGCGAGGCGCGCGTCGTGAACACGCAATTCGTGGACACGAACGTGTTTCTGCGCTTCCTCACGCGCGATCATCCGAAGCGCGCCGAGGCCTGTCTCGCCTTGTTCCAAAAAGCGCAACGCAACGAAGTCCGCCTGACGACTGCGGAGGCGATTATTGCCGAGGTCGTCTATGTACTGGCATCAAAACAGTTGTATAACTTGACGCCCGAGGAGATTCGCGCCCGGCTCTACCCGCTGCTGTCGATGCCGGGTCTGAAACTACCGTATCGCCGGATGTACCTGCGCGCACTCGATCTGTACGCGTCGCAGCGCCTGGACTTCGAGGACGCACTGGCGATCGCCCACATGGAGCGCCTGAAGATTGGCGAGATCATCTCGTATGATCGCGAATTTGACCGGGTGGCGGGCCTTCAGCGCATCGAGCCATAGCCGTCGCCAGTTATCGCCACCGAGTCATTCGGCGCCGAGCAACGGGCAACCGGTAGCCGACCGCAACTCGAACAGGCGCGCTCGACCGGCACATAACACGAACACAGGGAGTGACGTTAGTCTCGTGAGTCTCGCGCAAAGTGCGCTGCCGTGGGCATGTGGAAACTCTTGCTTGCGCTTTGCCCTGAACGAGGCTAAGATGGCGGCGGTTATGCGGTACCATCGGCTGTCTGCTCGCGATGATCTGGCAGTCACAATTGGTGCGACGATTCGACGACAAGCGGGGGCGCAACGCCACCGCTTGTCTGTTTGATCGGCGTCACCGAAGGGGGTCAGCCATGAAGGCACGTCTTTGGCTGGGTTGCGTGATTCTCAGCGTGGTCGGACTGCTCGTGGTTGCCCTGGGGGCAGCACCGGCGCACGCGGGCGGAATAGTCGGCACGGGGACACCGGGCAGTTGTAACGAAGCGGCGCTGGACGGCGCGCTGTCCGGCGGCGGGGCGGTCACGTTCAACTGTGGCGGAGCGGTGACGATCACGTTCAGTGCCGAGAAGGTCATCGCCATCACCACGACTATTTACGGCACCAACGGCGGTCTGGGCCGCATCGTGTTCAGCGGCGGCGGCAGTGTGCGGCTGTTCCATGTCACACCGGGTGCGGCGCTCACGTTGCAGAGCGTTTTCCTGCGCAACGGCTACGCGGGCGCGTCGGGCGGCGCGCTTCAGATTGAGCCGGGTGGCCTGGCGACCATATACGGCGACGTGCTCTTCGAACACAATTCCACGGCCGCGCATGGCGGAGCGATCGGCAACTACGGGACGCTGAGGCTCTGGGAGACCAACTTCGTCAGCAACACCGCCAGCCTCAACGGCGGAGCGGTTGATTCAACCGGCGCACTGGGGCTGAACGGGGCCATCTTCATTCAGAATTGGGCGGGCTTCCGGGGCGGGGGTGTCAACAACTACCTGGGGACGGTCGCGCAGGACCCGTCCTGGAGTGAAGCGTCCTCGTTCATTGCAAATTACGCCGGCGCGTATGGCGGCGCACTGGTCAACGACGCGGGCACGCTGACGCTCACGGCGGCGTTCCGCGACAATCGCAGTAACGGTGCGGGCGGGGCGTTCAAGAACAGCGGCCCGGCGTGGGTGAGCGGATGGTTTTCCGGCAACGTATCGCTGACGAACGAGGGCGGCGCCATCTGGAACGAGCAACCGCTGCGGGTAACCCGCTCCACTTTTGAGGCCAATCAGGCGTCCAACGGCGGAGCGATCATCACGTCGGGGCCGCTCACCGTGAGCGAATCGCTGTTCACCGGCAATCAGGCCGGGAATCAGGGTGGTGCGATTCGCGTCAGCGCCGGTATGCCGGCTGTAATCATGAACAGTCGCTTTAGCGGCAATCGGGGCGGGCAAGGGCAGACGATCTGGAGTAATGGCGGGTTGTCGGTCAATTCATCCACGTTCAGCAACAACGGCTACGCGTGGAACGGCAACGGGGGCGTGATCGAGACGTGGGGAAGCCTGAATGTGGTCAATAGCACCTTTGCCCAGAACGCGGGGTACCATGGCGGCGCCATCATGATGTACAATGGCACCATCGCCGTCACCAATTCAACTTTCATCAGCCACACCGCGGGAATTTCTGGCGGCACGCTCTTCCTCGGCACGCCGGGGCTGTCCCCGAGTGTGCGAATCGTCAATACAGTGATTAGTGGCGGCGCACCGGACAACTGCGACTTCCCGGTGCTGTCACTGGGTGGCAACGCCGACAGCGGCACGACGTGCGGTTTCAATCAGCCGTCGGACCAGAGCAACGCCAACGCCCAATTCCAGCCGCTCGGCAATTATGGCGGCGCGTTGGTTGGCTTCGACGGGCTAACGCCTTTGTGGACCGCCCCGCCAGTACGCGGCAGTCCGCTGATTGACGCGGCGCTGCTCGCGGCATGCCCGCCGACCGACCAACGCGGCGTGCCGCGACCGCTCGGCGCGGGGTGCGACATCGGCGCGGTCGAAGTGCGCCCGCCAGTGTTTCTGCCCGTGATCCGGCGCTGACCCGCTCCAGCGGACGGAGCCGTCGCGCGTGAGTCGGGCGTATTGCTCAGCTTTGCCAGTCAGAGCAAGAAGGCGTTCGGCACGAGCGGCGGCATTGCCCGCGACCAGGGCCGGGGCATCAACCCGATCGGCACATGGGAGGAACTGGTGAAGTTTGTGCGCAACTTCAGCCGCATGACGTACGACGAAGGCGCGCCAGCCGGGAGCGCGCACCGATGAGCCGCGAAGGCCCCCCGCTCGAAACGCTGCTGCGCCGCCTGGCGGAGACGCCGGCCGACTTCCTGGCCGAGCCGCGCATCGGCGCCGCCGGCAGCGTCAACGTCGCGGCGGTCGTGTCCGACACCCTGCGCGATCTCGGACTGCCACCCGCCGACGCGCAGACGCTGGCGGTGTTCCAGCCGGCCAGCGCGCGCGAGCACCGCAACCGGCTCAGCATCGTGCTCATCATCTGCTGGCTGCTGCACGACCCGGCGTTCGCGGAGCGCCCCGACGCGTCGCGCACCGTCGAACTGCTGTCGGACGGCGCACAGGCGCTCGCGCCGTATGTGCAGGCGCCGAAGCTCGTCTCCGATCCCGACCGCCGCGAGGAATTGGCGCGCACTGCGCTCGACCGGCTCGGGCTGCGGCCCGCGGGCGAGAGCGAGGCGCAGGCCCAGGATCGCCTGACGACCGTTAGCAGCGCGGGGCGCTCGAAGGTCATCAGCGCGGCGCGCGCGGCTGAGGAGCGCGCCCGGCAGATTCGCGAGGCGCTGGCGCGCAAGGCCGCCGAGGAAGCGGCCGACAAGGCGACGCGGGAATAATGCGATCCACGAAGAGACACGAAGGAACACCAAAGAGTAATCCGCGAATAACGCGAATCTTCGCGAATGCGAATCAGGTTTTTGATTCGCGCTTATTCGCGTTATTCGCGGATCGATATCTAGACCATGATGCCCAACTATTCGGACGATCTGACCGACGCCGCACGGTATCCGGGCCTGACGGAGCACGGCGCGCGGGTGCTGCGCTTCCTGCGCGAGCACCCCAGCGCGCCGCGCTACACCGCGACGTGCGGCCACCACCTGACGCCCGAATGGCTGGCGCAGGTACGCGTCTTCGACGCATCGCTCGACGCGGAACCGGACGGCTGGACGCCCGGCGGCGTCCCAGCGTGGATGGATGCGTTTGTCGAGCAGTGCTTCAGCGACGTCCCGTTCTACCGGCAGTACGGCGCGCGCCCGCAACAGTTCGGCGACATCCCGGCTTGCACGCGCGAGGATATCAGCCACGCGCCGTGGTCGTTCGTGCCCGACAGCCAGCCGCTCGACGGGCTGGTCTGGTACAACACGACCGGCACCACCGGCCACCCGCTGATCGTGATGTCGCATCCGGTCACCGCCGCATCGTATCTGCCGCTCGTGCGGCGCGCTCTGTCCGCGCATGGTGTGACACTGAGCGTAGAGAGCGAGCGCGTGTTGTACCTGCTCGTCGGCTGGCAGCGCAAGTCGTACGCCTATCCCTCGGTCGTGCCGGAGATGGCCGAGATGGGCTGCGCCAAGCTGAACCTGCATCCCGCCGACTGGCGCGACCCGGACGACCGCGCGCGCTTCCTCGACGTCTGCGATCCGCAGTTCTACACCGGCGACCCGCTCGCCTTCGCCGAGTTGATGCGCCTGCCGCTGCGCACGAGCCCGCGCGCGCTTGTTTCGACGGCGATGGCGCTGCTGCCGGGCATGCGCGGTGCGCTCGAAGCGCACTTCGCGTGCCCGGTGATCGACCTGTACTCGATGAACGAAACGGGGCCGATCGCGTTCACGCAGGGCGACGCGCGCATCCTCCTGCAGCCGCGCCTGTTCGTCGAGGTGCTGGACGAGCGCGGCGCGCCCTGCCCGCCGGGCGTGCGCGGCGAACTGGTCGTCAGCGGCGGGATGAACCCGTTCCTGCCGCTGCTGCGCTACCGCACCAGCGATTTCGCTTCCCTGGAGTTCCGCGGCCGCCGGCCGGTGATCGTCGGGCTGGAAGGACGCCAGCCGGTCATCTATCGCTCGACCGGCGGCACGCTGCTCAACAACCTCGATGTGACGAACCCCCTGCGCCCGCTCGCCCTGCCGCAGTTCACCCTGCATCAGCGCGCGGACGGCGCGCTGGCGATGCGCGTGCGCGCCCCCGCGCCCGACGAGGCGGCGATCCGTACCGCCGTGCGCGACCTGTTCGGCGCGGACCAGGCGGTCAGCATCGAGATCGTGGACTCGCTCGGCGACAAGGTCGTGCAGTACACGAGCGACATCACTATGTAATCCACGAAGGGACGCGAAGAAACACCAGAAGAAACCGTTATCCGCGAATAACGCGAATCTTCACGAATGGATTTTTGATTCGCGTCGATTCGCGTTATTCGCGGATAATGCCTTTGGTGTTTTTTCGTGTGAATTCGTGGACAACAGGTTTTCATGACCGATCATTGGATTGACTACCGCGCCATACCGGGGCGTGAGCAGAACGCGGCCGGCGCCGGCTGGAAGGCGCTGCGGGACGTGCACAGCCCGCAGTTGGGCAACAATCGCGATCTGTACGTCCGCCTGCCCGCCTCGTACGGAACGGGCGAGCGGCACTACCCGGTCATCTACATGCACGACGCGCAGAACCTATTCGACCCGGCGACCAGCTTCGCGGGCGACACCTGGCAGGTCGATGCGGCGATGGGGACGCTGGCCGCTGAGGGCATCGAGGCGCTGGTGGTCGGCATCCCGCACATGGGCGACCAGCGCACGCAGGAGTACAACCCGTGGGCGCGCGGCGAGCCGTACCTCGCCTTCGTCGTCGAGACCGTCAAGCCGCGCGTTGACGCGGCATTCCGCACGCTCGCCGGCCGGCACGACACCGGTATCATCGGCTCGTCGCTCGGCGGGCTGATCAGCATATACGCCTACTTCCGCTACCCGGATGTGTTCGGACATGTCGGCGGCCTGAGCCCGTCGCTGTGGGCCAACCGCTTCGAGATCCTATCGTACGTCGCAAACGCCCCGCTGGTGAGCGGCAAAGTCTACATCGACCACGGCACGCGCGAAGGCAGCGCCGTTCCGCTGCGCGACGTGCTGTTGCGCAAAGGTTACCGCGAGGGCACCGACCTGTGCTACGTGCGCGAAGAGGGCGGCATGCACCGCGAGTCGGCGTGGGCGGGGCGTCTGCCCGGCGCGTTGCGCTTCCTGTTCGGCACAGCATGAACGCCGCGCCCCGTCGCATCGTCGTCTGGCGCGTCACGACGCGCTGCAATCTCGACTGCGCGTTCTGCGCGTACAGCCGCGCGCTCGGCGGCGCGCGCACGGACGCCGACCCGGCCGCTGTGCGGCGCTTCGCGGCCTTGCTCGGCGCGGACGGCACGACGAGCGGGCGCGACACGCTCATCAGCTTCCTCGGCGGCGAGCCGCTGATCTGGCCGCCGCTAGGCAATCTGGCGCGTGCCTGTAAACACGAGTGCGGGCTGCGTACCGGCGTGACGACCAATGGCACAACGCTTGGCGCGGTGGACGCGCGCCAACGGCTGCGCGACGATATGGATGAAGTCACCGTGAGCGTGGATGGTCTCGGAGCGTTCCATGACCATGTGCGTGCCGCGCCGGGCGGGTTCGCGGCCGTGCGCGACGGCGTCACACGGCTGTGTGGCGAGATCGCGCGCGCCGGAGCCGGGCCGCGCGTGCGCGTTAACACGATCCTGATGCGCGGCAGTGTCGAATCGTTCGAGGGGTTCTGTATTGAGATCGCAAGCTGGGGTGTCGCCGAGGTGACGTTCAACGCGCTGGGCGGGCGCGACCGCCCGGAGTGCTACCCGGCCAACCGGTTAACGGCAGACCAGGTCGCGCAATTCGCGGCTGTGCTACCGGACATCCGCACGCGCATGTTCGCTAGCGGCCTGACGGTGCGCGGCGGGGAGGCGTACCTGGCGCGCATGTTCGCATCCGCGCGCAACGAGACGCTGCCGGTCGCAGACTGCGAGCCGGGCACGGAATTCCTGTTCATCGACGAGCACGGCCGTGTCGCGCCGTGCCACTTCACCGCCGAAAGCTACGGCGTGCCGCTAGCCGCGATTCGCACGCTCGGCGACCTGCGCGCCCTGCCGGCGCGATGCGCGGCATCCGGCTCGATGGCGGCCCGGGCCGCGTTGCCGCCGTCAACGTCTGCTTTCAGCGCCGCACCTGGACCTACGCGGCGATCTCGCCGGCGCTGGCACAGGCCGGCATCGTCAAGGTCAACCTCAACCCCGGCGACTGGCGCGCGCCCGGCGACCGGGCCGCCTACCTCGACGCCTGCAATCCGGAGATCTACACCGGCGATCCACTCTCGTTCGTCGAGTTGTCGCGCCTGCCGCTGACGACGCGCCCCAAAGCGCTCGTCTCGTCGGCGATGGCTCTGCTCGACGGCACGCGCCGGATGCTGGAAGCACACTTCGGCTGCCCGGTGATCGATATCTACTCGCTGAACGAAACCGGCCCGATCGCGGTTGCCGTCGACGGTGGGTTTGCGCTGCTGCATCACCGGCTGTACGTGGAGATCGTGCGCGCCGACGGGACGGCATGCGAAGCGGGCGAGCGCGGCGAAATCACAGTCAGCGGCGGATTCAGCCCGTTTCTGTCATTATTGCGCTATCGCACGGGAGACTTTGCGGCTTTCGCTATGTGCGACGGGCGACCAATGCTGACCGGCTTGGAAGGACGACAACCAGTGGTGTTCCGCGACACACGCGGCAACGCCGTCAACAACATCGACGTGTCGCACGCGCTCAAGCCGTTCGCACTGGCGCAGTACCAGTTGCACCAGTCGGCGGATGGGGCGCTGCGGCTGCGTGTGCGCGGCGCGGGCATCGCCCCGCAGGCACTGCGGCGTGCGCTGGCTGCGCTGTTCGGTGATGCCGCAGTCATCACAATCGAGGAAGTGACCGGCTTCGGCGCGCCGGGCGACAAAGTCGTGCAGTATACGAGCGACCTGGTCGCCGCTGACGGTTTCAGCTAGTTCCTACGGCGGCACATAAATGAATATCGGCACGAAGTAAACCCACGACGCGAGCCCGAAGTTCTGAACCGTCGTCAGTGTGGCTGTTACCGGCACGCCGGGCGCCGACGCCGTGCTGTATCCGCCGGCCGACGCTGTGACGGTATATGCGCCCGCCGGAATGCCGACCAAACGGTACGTCCCGCTTCCGTTGGTCTGCGCCGTCAGCACGCCGATGCCGGACGCATCAACCGCAATCACATGCGTGCCGGAGATCGGGTTGCCGGTTACCGCGCTGATCACCGTGCCGGTCAAGCTCCCCACGGCGTATGGCATGCATTCTGGGAACTTGAACGAGCCGATGCGTGTCTGCCAGTTGACCAGGCCGCTGGTCTGAATGTACTCATTGGTGTACCAGAACGTGCAGCCGTCCTGCGGGTCGACGCCCATCATCGAGTAGTCGCCCCAGCGTCCATACTGCCCCGATTGGTAGCCACTGCCCGCCGTCATCGTCATCTCGCCCTGCGGCAAGGTGCTCAGCGTGTCGGACACCAGCCGTCCGGCATAGCGAATCGACGGGTAGAGTGTGGTCGAGCCTGCGCTGTAGCCAATCGCCAGGTTGCCCTGCCGGTCCATCGCCGCGCTGCCCATCCAGCGATAGATCCCGTCGGCGGGCGCGTAGGTCGACTGCTGAGCTACACTCCAACTGCCGTCACTGGGGTTGCGCTGGAACTCGTACCAGCGCACGCCGGCGCGGTCGACGCCATCGGCCAGCACGGTTTCATTGACGACGAGCGACTGGTGGCCGCCGAAATCGCGCAACGCCGCGCGATACATCGCCCGGTCGCCCAGCGCATCGAGCTTCACCGGGGTGCCGGGCTGCGGAATGCAGTTGGCGCACGGCAGCAGGGCGAACGACGCCACCGGCAGCGTGTAGTTGGGATTCCCGTTGATGCCGAACGTGGAGGCGGGCGGGTTCGCCCAGTTCGGGCGAAACTCCCAGACGCGCGCCGCATCAGCGCCCAACCCATTGAAGACATCGTCGTCGACCGACAGAAACAGGCCGGGTGTGCCGGCCGGCGGCGGCGGACCGTCGAGATCGACCGGCAGCAGGCTGTAATAGTTGGGGTTGACGTAGTACAGATTGGAAACGATCAGTGCGGCTGACGGGTCGCCCACCAACATGCGCTGGCGGTCGAAGGCCGCCGCGCCAGCGCCCAGGTACGCGGTGCCCGAACTGTTGAACTGATTGACCGTCATGTAGTACGCGCCGTACTGCGGGTCGGGCCAGACGCCGAACTTGGGATAGTCATTGAACCAGCTTGCGCCGTCGAGGTAGGGGTAGTCGTACAGGTACCACGCACCGGCCGGGTCGGCCGTCTGCGACACGGCGACGCACTGGTGAAAACCCCCCGTGATGGCGAACTGGCTGATGAACCAGCGGTGCGCCTGTTCATCGAACAGCACGATCGGGTCGCCACTGTTACTTAATGCACAGCGGGAACCGGGCAACCCCTCCGCCCAGAGCGCGTTGCCTGCCGTCGCCGGCAGCGCGACCACGGGGGCCAGCGGGTCGGTGACGTCCCACGCGTTGTAATGCAGGTTCACCCACTCGAAGTAGTACTTGCGGCCTGTCGCCGGATCGTAGCCGATATCGCCGTTGGGGTCGGGCGGGTACACCAAACGACCTGCGACCGATTGGTTTTCCAGATTGCTCGCGCCCTCGAAATTGGCGATCAGCCCGGGCATGTTGGCCGCCGGAGCGTGCGGCTGATCGAGCATCGCGCTGGGTTCCGCGACCGGTCGCGCGGAGACGCCAGCCAGTGCGCGGCGCAGCACCGTGCGCGCGACCGGCGTCGATGAAGCATTCGCCGGGCTGGCAGCCGCCTGCGCCGCAATCATCGACAGCGGCGCGCTGGTCGCGAAGGCATCGGGATAGATCACCGTAATCGCCGGTGCGTTCACGCGCGCGGCCGGCCCGGCCTGCGGACGGCCGGCCAGCGCCGTGGGTGATACCACCAGCGCCAGCGCAACCGGCGCAAGCGCGGTCAGGCACAATACAATGAGCCGCGTCACATACCTGTGTCGAATGGAGTGCATACCGTGCTCTGATCTGGAAGTTCAATAAAACACTCCGGATTCATCGAGTCCGAAGTGTTTTTGCTGTGAACGGTGTATATCCGGCAGATTAGCGAATTACAACGGCGCCGCAGTACTCGCATTTGTCGGTGCCGAGCGGGATGC
Organism: Chloroflexota bacterium; assembly: GCA_016235055.1. Lineage (NCBI taxonomy): Bacteria > Bacillati > Chloroflexota > Chloroflexota bacterium. Next base: position 20,180 of record JACRMK010000096.1, read on the forward strand.
TGCCGCCGCAGTTCGGGCACTTCTGCGTTTCGACGGTGACCTTGACGCCGGCCTTGATGAGCGCGGCCTGCGTGTCGGCCAGTTCGCCACGCAGGTCCTTCAGCCGCTCCAAATACGCTTTCGGGTCCATATCGCCCGCCTTCTTCAGGCGCTCCAGGTCGGCGATGTCTTCGTGCAGCATGCGCAGACGCGACTGCATGCCTTCCGGGCTTTGGTCGGCGACCGTGACCTTGAGCGTCGGCTTCGGCGGCATCGTGGCGACGAACCATGCCAGCACGGCGATCACCAGTGAGACGAGCAGCCCGGCCGTGAGCGGCGAATACCAGATCGGCGCCACCGTGCGCGTCAGGGTGAACAGAGTGACCGATGTGCCGTCGGCGACAACAATCTGATCGGAGCCCGTCAGGCGCGCGGCGTCGATGCGCAGGATGCCGGTCTTGCGCGACGGCAGATCGGTGCGCGACCCGCTCTTGCCCGCAAACAGGTACGCGCCGCCGCCGTCATCGCCGATCACGACTTCATCCGCGCCGTCGTTGTCCACATCCACGCCGGCGATCTCGTTGACCTTGTCGGACACGGTGCTCGACCACAACTCTTTGCCGTCGGCCGTCAGCGCCCAGACGCCGCCCTTTTTCCCGCCGGCGACGAACTCGCGCGTTGAGGGGTTGCCGTCGACCTCGACTTCGCGCACCTCGGTGACCGCCTGACCCGTCGACTTGGTGAACAACACCTGCCCGTTCGAGGCGTCGAGCATGACCAGGTTGCTGCTGTCGCCGCCGAGAATGATCTGGCCCTTGCCGTTGCCCTTCAGATCGTACGCGCGCAGACGGCGCAGCGCCTCGCCCATCGTGTACGTCCACTTCGTCTTGCCCGTGCCGTCGTACAGCGCCACCGCGCCGTCGTGGTTGGCCGCCGCCAGGTAGTACGCGCCGTCCACTTTGATCTCATCCTCGCCGCGGATCGTGTCCACCGCGCCGCCGCGCGACAACTTGGCGCGCCACGCCTCGCGGCCGTCCAGCGTCAGCGCGACCAGTGCGCCGCGATCGTCGCCGACGACAATCTGCGGGCCGGACGCGAAGCGCACGACCGCCGCGCGCGCCGGCGCATTCGTCTGCGCGACGGCCCACTTCTTCAGTTCTTCGCCTTTTGGACCGAGCGCGGTGATGACAATGCCGCCGGCATCCGGCGACAGCACGAGCGTCTCGTCGGCGCCGTCGCCGTTGATGTCGCTGAAGGTGGTTACGAGCGGGCCGCGAAACGTCTTGGAATACACTGGCGCGCCCGACACGTCGAACGCGGAGACGGTCGTTTCGTTCTGCACAACGACGATGCGCGACTTGTCGGCCAGCGGCACGACCTTCATCGTCTGTGCACTGGAGAAGCCGCGGGACCAGCCCGCCTGCGCGTCGAAGCGCGCGTTGTTGAGGCCGCCGGACGCCGTCAGGAAGCCCGTCACACCCATGACGAGCACGATCAGCACGACGGCCAGGATAATCGTGGACAACGAACGGGTATTCATATCGAGTTCACCTGTAGTGAGTGCGTGACAACGGTCAGGTCCGCGCCGGCGGCCCGGCGCTACGCCGCCGGGGACGTCGCCTTGCGCTGGAGCAGACCGTACGTCGCGTGCAGCACACCGAGCACATCGGCGCTCGTGATGTTTGCAACGGGCGCCACAGCAGCCAGATTGATAATGCCGCCGCTCGATTCGATGGCGCTGATGGCGTACGCGCCCACTTTGGCGCCCTGCCGCATCTCCGGCGTCGGCTTGATGTCGTACGCCTGCGGGTTGACGGAGATACGCACGCGCAGTTCGTGGCCGGTCTTCGACTTCTCCGCCTTCCACTTGTTCTTGCCGCTGACGCGGCTGCGCTTGAAATAGCCGGTACGCACCTTGTCCCAGTCGATCACCGACAGGCGCAGCATATTGCCGTCATATAACTTGCCCTTGAGCCCCAGCCATTCATCGCGGTAGTATTGCACTTTCAAGCCGGCGGCGTTAGGCGCCTCGCGTGTCAGCTTGGTCGGCTGGCGAATGCCGGTCAGGTCGAGCTGCCCGAACAGGTCGTCGCGTTTGGGGTTCAGGTCGTCGCGCAGTGTGTGGATGATCTCGCGGGCAGTTTGGTACTGCGGCGCGAACTGCGCGCCGGGCCGCGCACGCATCAGCGCAGTGAACGCGACGGCCGCAGCGATCCACAAACCGCACGAGACCAGGCTAAAGGTCAGGCAGTTGTAGCCGAGGACCAGGTCGAGCACGATGAACGGGAAGCCGGCGAAGAACAGCAGGAATGGCATCCAGCGGCGGCTGCGGTAGCGCGCCGCCTGGTCATCGCGCCGCTTGAGCAGTTCATCCATCGCCGTGATGATCGCGCGGGGCTTATCATTCAGAGAGATAGATACCGGATCGAAGCTGGCCATAGGGGTACCCGCTTGTTTGGGATAGGCTGGATAACGTCAATATTCTACTCTGTTTTCGGCCAACGGCGTAACCGCGCGGAAATTCCGGGGACCACCCACAATTTGCCGGAGCAGGGCGTTGATGGCACGGGCCGACCCGCAGGTCGGCCCGTGCGCATGATCGCGCGTTTCAGGACTGGCCGCGTTGCGCGCGGCGCTGCTGAATCCAGGTGACGACGAATCCGCCGAACGCAAGCACGCTCAACAGATTGAACGCGTTGAACGCGGCGGGTTGCGCGTTCTGCTCAAGCGTCGTCAAGCGCGCTTCCAGCGATGCGTTCAGTGCCTTCAATGCTTGATTCTCGTGAACCAATCCTTGAATCGCAGCCAGTGCCACGCCCTGCGCATCCACGCTGCTGATCGTCGTGTCGTTCTCGCCAACCTGGAAGGCTGCGTAGAAATCCTGCGCCATCGGCCCGATGTGGCGCACGACCGCATCCTGGGTTTTGTAGTTCCAAGTTTGAATTGGCATGACAGCCAGTTTGGCCAGTACCGCCCGCGCGTCCACGGCGTCGAAATTGGCTTTCGCGTTGCGATCGCTGAGCACGGACCACGAGCCGGAACCAGGCGCCAGTGCCGCACCGACCGTCGCCGCGGCATTCGTATAGAGCGTGATGCCGCCTGACGCGCGCACAAGGAATTGGTTGGGCGCGCTGGAGGCGATGTCGGCATCGGTCGAATCGCCCCAGACGAACGTGCCGTTGTGGTTGGCTTTGGCGCGGGTTCCGGCCGCAAGACTGTAGTCGCCCAGCGCCGTGTTGAGGAGACCGCCGGGGATGGTAGCGTAGATGCCGCTGGCGGTGTTGAGGAAGCCGCCGCCGATTGTAGCGAAAGAGTTGGTGGCGTTGTTGCTCTGTCCCCCGCCAACGGTGGCGATATAGCCGCCAGCGACGTTGCTCTGTCCTCCGCTAACGGTGGCGGCTTGGTTACTGGCGGCGTTGTTGATGCCGCCGCCGACCGTGCCTGAATCGCCACTGGCGGTGTTGCCGCCGCCGCCGCCGACGCTGGCGGAATTGCCAGCGGCGGTGTTGTTGTGGCCCCCACCAATGGCGGCGGTAGAACCGCCGGCCGTGTTGCTGTCACCCCCGCCGACGGTTGCGCCGCCGCTGGCGGTGTTGTACTGGCCCCCACCGACGGTGGCGACATAGCCGCTGGCATTATTATTGTTGCCCCCACCGACGGTGGCGTCAAGGCCGCTGGCGGTGTTTTTCTGTCCCCCGCTGACGGTGGCGGCATAAGCGCTAACGGTGTTGCTGATACCACCGCCGACGGTCGCGTCCTCGCCGCTGGCGATGTTGCCTTTCCCGCCGCCGACGGTCGCGAAGAGGTAGCTGGCGGTGTTGCTGTAGCCCCCGCTGACAGTGGCGAAGTTGCCGCTGACGGTGTTGTGGAAGCCCCCGCCGACCGTGGCCTCCCAACTGCTGGCGGCGTTGGCGGAGCCCCCGCCGACCGTAGCGTAGCTGCCGCTGGCGGTGTTGCCGGAGCCCCCCCCAACGGTGGTGCTCCAGTTGCTGGCTGTGTTGTTGTTGCCCCCGCCGACTGTGGCGACGATGCCGCTGGCGGTGTTACTGTCACCCCCGGCGACGGTGGCAGCGACCTCGCTGGTGGTGTTGCCGTAGCCCCCGCCGACGGCGCCGTAATTGGCCTGCACGCGGTTCTCGTAGCCGCTGAATCCGCCGCCCCCGATCACGCCACCGCGTACCGTAGACGTGATGACATTGCCACTGTAGCCGCCGATCAGGCTCGGGCTGGTCGCGTTGGGTTGTGTGTAGAGACCCGGCAACGCGAAGGCATACGGCACAGCCGTCAACGGCTGGCGCGGCGTCAACGGCGCGAAGCCACCGCCGCAGTTGACTTGCATATCCAACCAGCGCCCGTTCCCGTCGAACACGTTGTCGCCGAAGTTGAGCCCGACGGTGAACAGGCCGTTGCTGATCGGTACCGTGGGCGTGAGCGCGCTGCCGATCAGATTGCCTGCCGAAGGATCATCGTACATGCGAAAGGCGATCTGGCACGCCGGGTTGCTGACGGGCGTGCCGTTCTGCCTGAGTTGCCCCTGATAGCTGAACGTGGTGGTGAGCGGCGCGGCCGCACTGAACGCATGCACGTCGGCCGGTCGGTCCGGTCCCGCCAGCGCGGACGACGGGATTTGCCCGCGCGCGCCGGCACTGCCGGCAGTAGTGAACAACACTCCCACCACGGCTAACCCGACCAAGCCAGCGAACAAACCGAGGACAGAGTAGCGTTTCATGGGCATGGCCTCCTTCAGGCATGGGACGTGCAGAGGGTTGAGCGTGGCGCTTCGAAAAAGCACAAACGCGCCATCAGCCGCCAGCGCTATGCTGGCGCTCTGAATAGCGCGTGAAATATCATGCCGTCTCCCTTTATCGTAACGGAAGGACTGGCCTGTGTTGACGAACCGGTGCGAGTATTACGTGGGGCGTATCATAGCCAACTCGCCGGGCCGTGTCAATAGCGCCGCATGAGAAATTGCGTTCGCGCGCCGGTTCGCTTACAATCTCGGCTGTTCAGGACGCCGAGCCATGCCACGTGTTTTCTACTCTGCCTTCGATCTGGTTCCCAGCCCCAAGGGCGCCAGCACCCACATCACCTACTTCGTGCGCGGGTTGGTCGCCGCCGGGTACGGCGTGCACCTGCTCACCGCCGGCGACGGCAGCCTGCCTGCGGAAGATACCTACGAGGGCGCAACCGTCGCGCGCGTGCCGCCGCCGGCCAGCGACGCCAACTTCCTGGCGCACGCCATCGCGTTCGGGCAGTTCGCCCTGGCGCACGTCGAGAGCGCGCCGCCGTATGATGTGGTTCACTACCGTTCGCTGTGGAGCGGCTTCCCGCTGACGCGGGCGCGCCCCCAACACGGCTACCGGACACTGTTCGAGGTCAACGGTCTGCCAAGCGTCGAGCTCAAGTACCACTACCCCGGCCTGCGCGACAGCCCGCTGTTGACCAAGATTCGCGAGCAGGAGTTGGCCACACTGGCAACGTCCGATGCCGTCATCTGCCCGTCCGACGTGACGCGCGCGTACCTGACGAGCCTGGGCGTGCCGCGCGCGCGCATCACCGTCATCCCGAACGGCGTCAGCGCGCGCGACTTCCTCCCGACGCCGCTGCCCGACGACGACGGCCACGTGCCGGTTATCCTCTATGTGGGCACGCTGGCCGACTGGCAGGGGCTGGAACTGCTGATCAACGCGATGCCGAAGGTGCTGGAGCGCCACCCGGCGCGCCTGCGCATCGTGGGGCGCGGGCGCGGCCGCCAGCGCAAGGCGCTGGCCAAACAGGTGCGCAAGCTGGGGCTGGAGCCACACATCAGCATTGAGCCGGCCGTGCCGCACCATGCCGTCCCCGCGCTGATCGCCGCATCGGACATCTGCGTGGCGCCGCTGGCGCTGAACGACCGCAACGTGACGCAGGGCTGCTGCCCGCTCAAGGTGATCGAGTATATGGCGTCGGGGCGGCCGTTGGTCGCGGCCAACCTGCCGGTCGTGCGCGAGCTGGCGCGCGAGGACATCGACGCGCTCTTCTTCGCGCCCGATGACCCGGACGATCTGGCGCGGCAACTGGTGCGCGCCGCCAGCGATCGGGTGCTGGCCCAGCAGATGGCAACCCACGCCGCCGAACGCGCACATACACGACTGACCTGGCACGAAGCGCAGAAGAAGCTATTGCGGGTGTATGAACGACTAGCGACTAGCAGCTAGTGACTAGTCGCTAGTCGTTTGTAGATGCGGAGATTGGCTTCTAACTCATTCGCGGGTGCATAGCGCTGCAGGATTGTCGCGCGCGCGGCGAAGCCGAGGCGGGCGCGCTCGGCGTCCGAGTCGAGCAGGGCATCGATGGCAGCCGCCAGCGCGTCCACGTCGCCGGGCGGCACCAGCCGGCCGTTCTCGCCGTCGCTGAGCGCATCGGGGATGCCGCCGACCCGCGCTCCAACGACCGCGCAGCCGCACGCCATGCCTTCGAGCAGCGCGTTCGGCAGGCCGTCGTGCAGGGATGGCAAGGCCAGCACGTCGAGCAGATTGTAGTAGGCAGGCAGCGCGTCCGGCGTCATGTACGGCACGACGCGCGCAACCAGCGCCGGGTTCTGCTTCTGAAACACCTTGAGCACGTCGCGGTCGTCGCCATCGCGGGCGCCGCCGACCAGCAGCAGCGCGGCCGGACGTCTGGCCGCTACCGCGCGGAACGCCAGCAACAGATGCGTCAGCCCTTTCTTCGCGCGCGCCTCGCCGACGAAGCCGACGACCGGCAGGCCGGCCACGCCGAGCGAAGCAGCCAGCGCGTCGTCGCGCGGCGCGGGCGTGAACTGCGCGGCGTCCACACCGTTGGGAATGAGCGTGACCGTGAGACCAGGCGCCAGCGCCTCGGCCTTGCGCGCCAGCTCAGCGGCGTTCGTCGTGACGGCGCTCGCGTGGTTCAGGGCATATAATAGATGCGCCGCGCGCGACGGATCGAACGCGGCACGGTCGACATCATTGCCGCGTGCGCTGACGACCGACGGCACGCCGAGGTAGCGCCCGGCGAAGGCGGCCACATAGCCGGCCGTCGCGACGAAGTAGGCGTGCAGGAGATCGAAAGGGTCGGCGCGATGCGCCGCCACGACGGCATCAAACCAGTTCGATAGGATTTCATCGGTTCGCTTGCGCGGCGCGATTCGGTGTATGATTACACCGTCGGCGGCGGTGGCAGCAGGCGGCTGCGCGCCGGGCGCGAAGACCTGCACGCGGTGCCCGGCGGCCGCGAGCAGGTGTGCGAGCCGGGCCGCCGAGACGGCCAGGCCACCAGGATCCGGCGGGAATTTGTCGCTGAGTAGTGCAATGTGCATGGTGGGAGATTGGCGCGCGCTGCGCGCTTTCGGGAGAGGCAAATGCCTGACCAGTGCGAAATGATCGTTGGGTTTCTGGTGCCGCACCGCTGCGACAATGCAGCGCTGGGCAAGTGCGGGCAGTGCGGTCGCACCTATTGTGACGAACACATATCAGTGACGGCGCAGGGCTTGCGCTGCCTCGCCTGCCAGCAGGGCTTGCAGCAGCCGGTCGCGCTGCCGATCACGGCACAGACGTACGACCAGACCGACCTGATGGTGTTTGCGGCCGCCAGCGCCTGGAATGACGACGACGATAGCAGTGGCGACTCGTTTACCGATCTGAGCTAGCGACTATGACTGCCGGGCGCGCGCTGGCGCCCCCTTCCCCGTTGACCAGCGCCAGGTAGCTGCGGTTTTCGTCCAGAAAATCGTCGCAGCGCCGGCACATCGCCAGTTGCGGCGGGTGCATCAGTTGGCGCACGACCCGGTAGCCGAACCCTTCCCAGACTTCCGCGAACGATTGCGTCTTCAGATCGCCGAGCGGCTCGATCTGCTCGCGCGTCATGCAGCAGACGTATACCAGGCCGTTGTAGTCCACCAGGCTGTGCGTCCACGGCGCAAAGCACGGGTGTCGGTCGTAGTAGCCGAGCGCGTACTGCCCCTGCTTCGCCAGCTTGATCTCGCGCACGGCGCGCCCGAACGGGTACGCCTGCGCCTCGTCGTGCATGACGCCGAGCTCCAGCGCGCGGGCGGCGATGGCCGGCGCGATGCGCGCGTTGTAGTCTACGATGGCGCGGCGGCTCAGCGAGAGCGCGGGTCCGCAGTGGTCGTCCACGCCAATCAGGTTCAATTCGTCGGCGCCGAGTTGGTGTGCCAGATCGGGCATCTCCGCGAGGGTTGCGTAGTTGAGCGCACTGACGACCGTGTTAATGCGCAGGGTCAACTTGCCTTTGCGGCCGGCGCGCTTGAAGTGCCCGACCGCGCGCGTCGTTTTCTTCCACGCGCCGTCCACGCCCCGCACCGCATCGTGCACCTTGCGCACCGGCGAGTCTACCGAGACGTTGACGCCGCGCAAGCCCGACTCGACCAGCCGTTTCGCGCGCTCCTTGTCCACCAGCGTGCCGTTGGTCGTCATGTTGACGCGGATGCCGAGTGTGGTCGCCTGCTCGATCAACTCGGGCACATGCGAGCGCAGCAATGGTTCGCCGCCGGTGAGGTGAATCTTGCGGCAGCCGAGCGCGGCCAGTTCGTCGATCAGCCACGACAGCCGCTCGCGCGACAGCGGCTCCTCGCGCGTGGTGCGCCAGTGATTGCACATCTCACAGCGCAGGTTGCAGCCGGAGATCAGCTTGAGCTTGACATAGAGCGGCTTGTACGTCTGGCGCGCCCGCACGGCGGCGCGGAAGGCCGCGGCGTCGGCGGCAACCTCCTCAAGCGCGTGCATCGTCGCCTCCGGCGGGCGTCGCCAACAGTTCGCGCAGGTACGGCAGTTGCTCGGTGATGGCGCGCTCGCCCGCCTCGATGATCTGCGGCGACTTGTCCACATCGAACAGGCCGATGTGCTGGCCGAACTCCGGCAGGATCAGCAGTATCTCGCTGTGGTGCGCCATGCTGTGAAACGCGAAGTTGGCCTTGAGCAGGTTGTTGGCCATCACCGCGCTGGTCTGGAACGCGAAGCGCAGCATCGAACTGATATGCGTCAGGTATGGGCTCTCGAAGCCCATGGCGATGATGATATCGGCGTCCTCGCGCACCGCGACGCCGACCGGCAGTGGGTCGGACAGGTAGCCGTCGACGAGCACGTGCCCGCCAACCGTGTGCGGCTTGAAGACGTACGGCATCGCCAGGCTGCCGCGCACCGCATCGTACAGGCGACCGGAATCGAGCACGACCTGCTGGCCGTTCATGAAGTCGGTCGCGGTGATGAACAGCGGAATCTTCGCGTCGGCGAACGTGCGCTCGCCGAACACCTCGGTCATCAGCGCATTCATGCGCCGGTCGTCCACCAGGCCGAAGCGCTCGCTGAAGCCGAAGAGCTGCGGCAGGACGACGCTGGCGAGGGCGCGCAGGCTGTGTTTGGCCGTCAGGTCGCGCGTCCAGAGCCGGCGCGTCATGTCGTCCAGCGTCTGCGCATCCACGCCGAGCGCCATCAGGGCCGCGTAGATGCTGCCGCCGCTGCACCCCACGAGCATATCAATCGGTATGCCCTCGCGCTGAAGGACGCGCTGCAGGCCGATCGCCGCCGCGCACTTGATGCTGCCGGAGCCGATGACGAGCGCAATGCGCCGCCGGTTGTCGTTGCTCATGCGTGCAAACCCCTATCCCTGGAAACGCGGTAGGGGCCGACCTGCGTGTCGGCCCACCGTACCTGCGTGTCGGCCCACCGCGCGCCAAACGGGCGCACACGCCGGTGCGCCCCTACTGGGTGTGACCCCCATCACTGGTATGCGCAAGACGTAGGGGCAGACCTGCGTGTCGGCCCTTTGCGCGTCACGCAGGCGCACACGCCGGTGCGCCCCTACCGGGTATGACCCCCATCACTGGTATGCGCAAGACGTAGGGGCAGACCTGCGTGTCTGC